>UQSK01000051.1 GCA_900543605.1 uncultured Collinsella sp. | reverse complement strand
GATCTACACCTATTAAGTCGTCGGCAGCGTCAGATGTGTATAAGAGACAGATGCTCACCGGCAACGGCGCCCAGCTGTCGCAGGGCCAGCGCCAGCTGATTTCGATCGCACGCGCCGCCGTCGCCGATCCGCCGGCAATGATTCTGGACGAGGCCACGAGCTCCATCGACACCCGCACCGAGGCCATCGTGCAGGCCGGCATGGATAAGCTCATGGAGGGCCGCACGACGTTTGTCATCGCGCACCGCCTCTCCACCGTGCGCAACTCCGACGCGATTATCTGCCTGGACCACGGCCGCATCATCGAGCGCGGCAACCACGACGAGCTGATCGCCAAGCGCGGGTATTACTACCAGCTCTATACCGGAGCGTTTGAGCTGGAGTAGCTCAAAACAGCCCCTACGCTCCCAACGGACCTCCCCGAGGGAGACGGGGTGTTTACTCCGTGCTCAAACATTCTCGCTTCGCTGCGAAACTGCGCGCGGAGCAAACACCCCGTCTCCCTCGGGGAGGTCCTACGCACACAGTCTTTTCTCGCAGCCTGAAAAGAAGTGGTGAGGCCCTGGCCGTTTGGCCAGGGCCTCATTTTGTAAGGAGTCAAAAAGCCCTATCCCAAATGAGCTACTTGAGAAGTTGGGCCATGGCGTTGACGAATTTTTGGACTTGGAGGGTTGGCTCGAGCGGATAGTGCAAAAAGACCGGCACCTCTCGCCCGCACAGGAACGGCACGCCCACAAAGGCCGGGTGCACCCCTGACCATGCGCCACAGGTGAGTACCGCATCGCCCTTTTCCTCAGCTTCGTTAAAGAGCGCAAAGTCAAAGCTATCCACATCGATCACGTCCACGCCGCCGTCGGCCAAAAGGTCGATGCGTAGGCTGTCCATGGCGTCGTTGCCGTGACGGAGCACGCGCAGGCGCATGCCCTCTAGGTCGGCAACCGTAATGCGATTCTTGCGCGCCAGCGGGCTCGCGCGCGGCAGGTCGATATAAAACGGTACGTTAACGATGTGGAGCTTTTGGCAGGCGTCGCCCCAGCGTGGGGTAGAAAAACTCGACTGCACCACATCGACCTCGCGGCCCAAGCTGCGCATGACGGGCTCGCGCTCGTCATAGAGGTCGCTTACCGGCACGATCTCAAATCGTAGCGACGGTTCCAGATCGTGGATGCCCGACCACATCGACAGCGTCTGGCGTCCTGGGCACATCATCGATACGCCCAGGCGCACGGCACCGCCATCGCCCGCCGCGCGTCGGGCACGGCGCAGCGCGTCCTCGGACTGCCGCATGATCGAGCGCGCGTCGTCCACCAGCAGTGCGCCGGCCGGCGTCACCTTGACGCCCGAGTGCGAGCGCTCGAACAACGTGATACCAAACTCGGCCTCAAATCCCGACACCTGCTTGACGAGGGCCGGGGTCGACACGCGCAATTTTGCCGCTGCACGCGAGAAGCTTCCCAGCTCCGCGGCGGCCGATATGGCCTCAAGTCGTCGATCGTACACGTCAATCTCCCGTTTTCGCGCCCGTGGCCACATGGTGCCACAGGGGGTTGTTTTCGCAGGTCACGCGCTCAGTTGAGCATAAACTGCATCGCACAGTGTAAACCTACGGTTAACGCCATTCTAACAAATATGCAATTCATCTGCGCAAATGCAAAGCATACGATAACCTGCGAAAACCACGTGGGTCGATTAATGGGAACGACCCACAGGGAGGCACAAGAAGGGAAGTTCCTATGAGCAACTGGCTTAAGCTCGAGGGCGATGTCTGCGCCGTGACCGGCGCACTCGGCGGTATGGGCGTCGAGATTTGCCGCGAGTTCGCCCGCAACGGCGCCAACGTCGTCCTGCTCGACCTGGACGAGGAAAAGGTCAAGGCCGCAGCCGCTGACCTCGCCGCCGAGTTTGGCATCCACGCCGAGGGCTACAAGATGAACGCCACCGACGAGGCCGAGGTTCAGGCCGCCGTCGATGCCACCATCGCCGACTTCGGCCGTGTCGACGTCCTCGTCAACACCGCCGGTATCCTGCGCTTCGCCGCCATGGAGGACCTGCCGCTCTCCGACTGGAACGAGGTCATCAACGTCAACCTCACCGGTTACTTCATCACCTCGCAGCGCTTTGGTCGCGAGATGATCAAGGCCGGCCAGGGCCGCCTGGTGCACATCTCGACCGTCGCTAGCCACTCCCCCGAGACGTTCTCGGGCGTGTACAGCTCCACCAAGGCCGGCGTCAACATGATGTCCAAGATGCTCGCCGCCGAGTGGGGCCCCTACGGCGTCCGCTCCAACTGCGTCGAGCCCTGCTTCGTTAAGACCCCGATGTCGGCCAACTTCTACGCCGATCCCGAGGTCGAAAAGAGCCGCAGCCGCCTGATCGCCACGCGCCGCATCGGCGAGGTCAGCGATATCGCCAACGCCGTCATGTTCCTGGCGTCCACGCGCTCGGACTTTACCACCGGCGACGCCATCAAGGTCGACGGCGGCTTCTCCAACATGATGGGCGACCTCACCGCCAAGCCCGGCGGCCGTCGCGCCTATGCCGACAACTACCTTAAGAACAAGGGTGTCGAGCTCTGGTCCGATGAGTCCGGCGTCGCAAAGCCGACTGACCAGTAAACCAACCTGGCAGGGAGGCCCGCAGACACGCCCGCTCCTCCCCCGTATCGATTAGAAAGAGTCCAATGGCTTCCACCAACTCCAACAAGGGTCGCGCCGTCGTGCTTTCCGCCGCGTGCGTCACCATGTTCTTCATTAGCTCCATCGCGCTGTATTCCGTCGTGAGCAAGAATCTGCTCGCCGTCTACCCCGAGTGGTCGAGTGCCCTTACCTGGGCTTTCCCCGTCTTTCAGACCATCATGGCCGTAACGGGCATCTTCGCCGGCCGCATCTCCGATAAGATCGGCCCGCGCAACGTCGTGATCGCCGCCGCCGTGTGCTACGGCCTGGGCTGGTTCATGTCCGGCACCGTCACCGAGCCGTGGCAGTTCTACCTGTGGTTCTCACTCGTCGCCGCCATCGGCAACGGCCTGGGCTACAACCCGGCGCTCACCACCGGCCAAAAGTGGTTCATCGACAAGAAGGGCCTTGCCTCCGGCATCACCCTGGCCGCTTCGACCGCCGGCCCCGCCGTGCTGTCCCCGGTGCTCGCCTCGCTGCTCATCCCGAGCCTGGGCATCTTTGGCGCCCTCAAGGCACTCGGCGTCATCTTCTTTGTGACGATCGCCGCCTCCGCCCTGTTCCTGAAGGCCCCCGAGGCCGGTTGGCTGCCCGAGGGCTTCGAGGCCCCCAAGGGCGGTGCACATGCCGGCACCTTCGGCGACCTCACCCCGGGCGAGATGGTCAAGACCCCGCGCTTCTGGGTCCTCATCGTCACCTTCGCCTTTGCCGCCACCGCGGGCACCCTGCTCGTGGGCAAGGTTGCCTCCATCGCCGCCGTCCAGCTCTTCGCCGACCCCACGAGCGCCGCGGCCGTCGCCCTCGGCGGTGTGGTGGTCTCCGTCAACACCTGCGCCAACCTGGTTGGCCGTCTGTCCTTTGGCCAGATCATCGACAAGCTCGGCGCCTACAAGTCGCTGCTCATCAGCCTTGTCGTCACCATCGTCGCGCTCGTCATCATGTCGATGAGCTTTACGCAGGCCATGTTCTTTGTGGCGCTCGCCCTGCTCGGCTTTAGCTTTGGCGCCCTGCTCGTCATCTACCCGCCGCTCACCGGTGGCGCCTTTGGTACCAGCAACATCGGCGTCAACTACGGCATCATGTTTTTGGGCTACGCCGCTTCCACCTGGATCAGCCAGCCCATCACCGCCGTGCTGTATCACGCCGAGGCCGGCAGCGCCGCCTATCAGCAGTCCTTCTACGGCGCCATTGTGATCGCCGCTATCGCCGTCGTGCTCACCGTCTACATGATGGTCTCCGACAGCAAGAAGAAGTCCGCCTAGTTTTGCCGATGTGACAAAGGGACTGTCCCTTTGTCACATTCCACCGCCACCCACACACATCGTAAGGAGTCGAAATGTCTGAGCTCAACCCCGTCCGCATTGCCGTTATCGGCGCCGGCGCCATGGGCCGCAACCACATCCGCTTTGTCACCGAGGAGCCCGAAGCCGAGCTCGTCGCCATCGCCGACGCCTTTGAGGGCGCCCGCGCCACGGCCGAGGCCGCCGGCGTGCCGTTCTATACCGATCCCGCCCAGATGATGGACGAGGTCAAGCCCGAGGCCGTCATTATCGCCACCCCCAACGACCTGCACCTGGGCGTTGCTCGCGAGGCCATCAAGCGCAACATCGTGCCGCTGGTCGAAAAGCCGATCTCCAACGACCTTGAGGATGCCCAGGCCTTCGCCGCCGAGGCCGAGACCGCCGGCGTGCCCGTGCTCGTGGGTCAGCACCGTCGCCACAACCCCTTCGTTAACAAGGCTAAGGAGATCATCGAGTCCGGCGAGCTGGGCAAGCTCACCGTGTCGAGCTTCCACTACATGATCTATAAGAATGACGAGTACTTCGATGTCGAGTGGCGCCGCAAGAAGGGTGCCGGCCCGATCCTGGTCAACCTGGTGCACGACGTCGACCTGCTCCGCTACCTGCTGGGCGAGCCCGTTGCCGTCCAGGGTATGCAGTCCAGCGCCGCCCGCGGTTTTGAGACCGAGGACTCCGCCGTGGTCAACGTCCGTTTTGCCGATGGCGCGCTTGCGAGCATGACCATCTCCGACGCCACCGCCAGCCCCTGGAACTGGGAGGCCACCGCTCGCGAGGATCCGCAGTACCGCCCCTTCGATGCCGACGCCTACTTTATCGGTGGCACCAAGGGCGCCCTGTCGCTGCCCCGCCTGCACCAGTTCTCCTACGACGGCGCCTCTAACTGGCACAAGCCGCTGCAGATGGAGATCCCGGCCGTGGACCCGGCGCTGCCGCACAAGATGCAGCTCAAGCACTTTGTGAAGGTCGTCCGCCGCGAGGTCGAGCCCGTCGTGACCCCCGCCGACAACGTCAAGACGCTCACGCTTCTCAACGCCGTCAAGGAGGCCGCCGAGACCGGCCAGCTCGTCGAGCTGTAATGCCTTAAGGGCGGGCCGCGGCAAACCCCATGCCGGACCCCTCGTCCCGTTACCAACAAGCCCCTCTTCTTTGCCCCGCGAGCAGCCTCCCGCCCGCGGGGCTTTTGTGCAGTGGCATGTGACAAAGGGACAGTCCCTTTGTCACATCGCGGGTGGTATCCTTGGTAGCCCTGTGCTGCAAACGCACCTTAAACGCAAGGAGTCCCATGGATCTTATCGCCCAGCTCGCCCGCGAGCTCAACCTTAAGGCCGCCAACGTCGAGGCAGCCGTCAAGCTCATCGACGAGGGCAGCACCATCCCCTTTATCTCGCGCTACCGCAAGGAAGCCACGGGTGGCATGGACGACGTCGCCCTGCGCGCACTCGACGAGCGCCTGTCCTACCTGCGCAATCTTGAACAGCGCAAAGAGGACGTCATTCTGCTCATCGACGCCCAGGGCAAACTTACGCCCGAGCTCGAACAGCAAATTCGCGAGGCCACGCAGCTCCAGCGTGTCGAGGACCTCTACAAGCCCTACCGCAAAAAGCGCATGACCCGCGCACAGAAGGCCCGCGAGGCAGGCCTGGAGCCGCTTGCCAACATGATCATCATGCAGGCCTCGGCCAAGGGCAGCGCGCTCGACACCGCCGCGGCCTACGTCAACGAGGAAGCCGGCTTCGACACGCCCGAGAAGGCGCTCGCCGGCGCGGCGGACATCGTGGCCGAGACGGTGGCCGAAGACCCCGAGAACGTCGCCGACCTGCGCGCCTTTACGCAAAACACCGCCGACATCGTCGTCGAGGCCACTGACCCCGCCGAAAAGACTCCCTACGAGCCCTACTACAACTATGATGAGCCGCTGCGCCGTATACCCAACCACCGCGTGCTGGCTATCGACCGCGGCGAGCGCGAGGGCAAGCTTCGCGTGCGCGTGAACGTCGACGGCGCTGCCGCCACAGCGCGCCTCAGCAGCCGTTGGCCCCGCCGCCAGGGCGTCTTCGCGCCCGTCTTCGATGCCGCCATCGCCGACGGTTACAAGCGCCTCATGGCCCCCTCGCTGGAGCGCGAGGCCCGCGCCAAACTCACCGTTCGCGCCCAGACCGAGGCCATCAACGTCTTTGCCAAGAATCTCGAGGGCCTGCTCTCGGCACGCCCCGTGCGCGGCGCCCGCGTGCTCGCGCTCGATCCGGGCTACCGCACCGGCTGCAAGGTCGCCGTCATGGACGAGACCGGCAAGCTGCTCGACCACGGCGTGGTCTATCCCACCAAGCCGCGCCACGACGTCGCCGGCACCAAGCGCGAGCTCGCCCGCCTCGTCAAAAAGGACAGCGTCAACACCATCGTCATCGGCAACGGCACCGCCAGCCGCGAGACCGAGGAAGTCGTCTCGGAGTTCATTGCCGAGCAGGCGCCCAGCCTTCGCTACACCATCGTTAACGAAGCCGGCGCGTCGGTGTACTCCGCCTCCGAGCTCGCCAGCCAGGAGTATCCCGATCTGGACGTCACCGTGCGTGGCGCCATGAGCCTGGGCCGCCGTCTACAGGACCCGCTGGCAGAGCTCGTCAAGATCCCGCCCCAGTCCATCGGCGTTGGCCAGTACCAGCACGACCTTGACCAGGCCGAGCTTTCGCGCACCCTGGGCCATGTGGTGGAGGACGTCGTCAACCACGTGGGCGTCGACGTGAATACCGCGAGCGCAAGCCTGCTGGGATACGTATCGGGCATCACGCCGAGCGTGGCCAAAAACATCGTGGCCTACCGCGAGGAACACGGCGCCTTCACCGATCGCCGCCAGCTCAAGAAGGTCCCCAAGTTGGGACCCAAGGCATATCTCAACGCCGCGGGCTTCCTGCGCATCAGCGGCGGCAAGAACCCGCTCGACGCGACAAGTGTCCACCCCGAGAGCTACGAGGTGGCCACGTCCGTCCTGGAGCGCGCAGGCGTTAAAGCCAGCGAGCTCAGCCGCGGCGGCGTGCCCGACATCGAGCGCCGTCTGGGCAGCATCTCGACGCTGGCAAGCGACCTGGACTGCGGCACCCTGACGCTCATCGATATCGTCAACGAGCTCAAGAAGCCCGGTCGCGACCCGCGCGACGACGCGCCCGAGGTGGTCTTTAGCCGCTCGGCACTTTCCATCGACGACCTGGAGCCCGGCATGGAGCTCAAGGGCACAGTGCGCAACGTTGTGGACTTTGGCGCCTTCGTCGACGTGGGCGTGCACCAGGACGGCCTCGTTCACATCTCCAAGCTGGCCAACCGCTTTGTCAAGCACCCGAGCGACGTGGTGCGCGTCGGCGACACGGTCAAGGTGTGGGTCGAGAAGGTCAATCGCGACCGCAAGAAGATCTCCCTCACCATGGTGCAGGGAAAGTAACAGCAAAGGACGAACCACCGCTGCCCATCGTCGAACTTGCAAGTTTTTCTCACCCAATGGGAGCAACCTGCAAATACCGCAACAAAAATGGTGCCGCCCCATCAAAGAGGCAGCACCAGCCAAGTCTTATTCAGCTCAGAACCTACTGGCAAGCTCGTGTCGGCAGCCCCGGCCTTTCCTTTGCCTGGCGCGACCCTCGCGGAGCGCGTGAGCGATAGGGAAAGGAAAGGCCGGGGCGAACAGCCCACGGTACAGTCGGTGTTCGCGCTACGGCAGGATATGGAAACCGAGCGCCGCGATATCCTTGGCAAAACCGCGCACGGTATCGAGCGAGACCTCGTACGGGTCGCGGCCGATGTTCTTGCGCTTGGCCAGGATGCTGTTGGGCACCGTGATGATCTGGCAACCGCATCCTTCCGCCTGGTAAATGTTGATGAGCTCGCGCGTAGAAGCCCACAGGACCTCGCAGTTGGGCTTGGCGGCGGCTTTCTCGACCGACTCCGTCATAAACGGAATGGGATCGACGCCGGTATCGGCGATACGACCGGCAAAAAGCGAGATGATGGACGGCGTCTCGGCGTCAACGGCCTCGACCATCTCATCGACCTGCGTAGGCGTAAAGATGGTGGTGACGTTGACCTTGATGCCGTCGGCCGAAAGCTTGCGCACCAGCTTGGCGGTGGACTCGCCCTTGGTGGTCACGCACGGAATCTTGACGTAGACGTTCTCGGCCCAGGTAGCGATCTCGCGGGCCTCGACCTCCATGGTCTCGGCGTCGTCGGCAAAGACCTCAAACGACACGGACACATCGGTGATGTGGGACAGGACCTCCTTGGCAAACGCGCGGTAATCCGTCACGCCGCCCTTCTTCATAAGGGACGGGTTGGTCGTGAAACCCTGAACGTTGCCGTTCTCGTACATGTCGAGCATGCCCTCGAGGTTTGCACCGTCAGCGAACACCTTGATTGCCATCTGCCTGATTCCTTTCGTTTGCACACGGCCGGTAAGCTGCTAAACACTTTACCTATGTTTATCAAGGCGTGAGCTGCGGGTTTTTATCTTCTCGGCGAACGGTATAAACACCTCAGTGTTTGGATTGATAAATCGATTGAGCATGCAAAAGCAAAGAGTCGCAGTTTGAGCAAACGTCAGAACGCGGGATTCATTAGATGAGGCCGAAATGCTGCATCGCTGTGACGGTGCCGTCGTGTGCGACATCGTCGGTCACGTAGTCGGCGACCGCCTTGACCTCAGGCATGGCGTTGCCCATGGCGACAGCCGTCTCGACCGCAGCGAGCATGCCCAGGTCGTTACCCGAATCGCCGAAGCCAAAGGTGCGTGCGTTGCCGGTGCGACCCAGGTATTCCAGCGCTCGCGCCACGCCCACGCCCTTGTCGATGCCCTTGGGGCTCAGCTCGCGATTCTGACCACCGGTGTTGCACAGCTCAAACTCGCGATCGATAAAGCCATCATCATTGGCTACGCGAGCCAGGTCGCTCGCGACGATGCCTACCTTGCCCACGCGCAGACGGCCGTCGACGCGCATTTCCTCGGTGCTGTGCACCACAGAAGTGCCGATCAGAGACGACTGCTCAACACCCGCGGGTTCCAGGGCAAAAGTAGCCACGTTGGTCTCGAAAAAGGCTTCAATCCCTGCCGCGGCCATACGGCGTGCAAGCTCCTCAACAATGTCTTCGTCAAAGCAGTCCTCATACACCACGCGGCCCTCGACCTCGAGCGTGGCGCCCGCCATGGCAACGACGCCCGCGGGGTCGAGCGCACGCAAGCTATCGGCGATGAGCCACAGGGGGCGACCCGTGCAGATAAACGCCTTGTGTCCCGCATCGCGCAGACGATGAACCGCCTCGACGACCGCCTGCGAGGGGCGAACCGCCGAAAAGTCCTTGTCGGTCATGTTGTCGGGATCGAACGACGTCAGCGTGCCGTCCACGTCAAAAAAGAGCACAGCGGGTTCGGGACACGCATCAATCATATGGGTTCCTTTCGAGGATAAGGGCAAACGAAGCATCCATCATATAATGGAGCGACGCAACCAGAGAGGTCACCCATGGAATTTTACGCAAGCTGCCCCGAAGGCTTTGAGTCCGCACTCGCCGATGAGCTTAAACGCCTCGGGCTTTCGCATGTTCGCCGGCTGAAGGGCCGCGCCACGTTTGAGGGCGAGCTCGAAGAAGGCTACCGCGCCTGTCTGTGGTCGCGCCTGGCGAGCCGCGTGTTCGTGGTGCTCGGGCGCTTTGAGGCGCAGAATGCCGATGAGCTGTACGATGGCGTTTACGACATCGCCTGGGAGAGCATCGTCCGCCCCGGCGCCACCATCGCCATTACCGCCCGCGGCGTGACCGAGCAGCTGCGCAACACGCGCTTCTCGGCTCTGCGCGCCAAGGACGCATTGTGCGACCGCCTGGCCGAGACCACGGGCCGTCGCGCCGACGTCGATGCCGCCGACCCCGATGTTCACCTACTGCTTTCGTTGCGCCAGCGCCGTGCGAGCATTAGCCTGGACCTTTCGGGCGACCCGCTGTTCAAGCGCCTGCCGCCCGCGGCGACCCGTGCCGGCGAGGGCGCGCACGTGCTGCGCCCCGACTACGCCGCTCTGGTGCTGGCGCAGGTCGGCTGGACCGCACTGTGCGAGCGCGAGCTGACGGCCGATGATTACGAGAATGAAGCCCTGCCCACGCTGATCGATGCCTCGTGCGCCGGCGGCGGTCTGCTGCTGGAGGCTGTGAATATCCTGACCGACCGCGCCCCGGGTGCCGCACGCAAGCACTGGGGTTTTGAGGGCTGGCAGCTGCATGATGCCGACCTATGGGAACAACTGCTTGCCGAGGCGCGCGAGCGCGAGGCGACGGCGCGCGAGCGCCAGGCGCGCATCGTGGCCGTAGACATCGACCCCGCCGCCCGCAAGACTGCCGAGCGTATGATCAAGTGCGCCGGCTACAAGCGTTTCGTCGACTTCTGCGCTGCCAAACCAGCCACCGTGCTGGACCATGCAGGCGCTGTCGCCGGCGCCGCCGTAGTCGCAGACACCACCGAGACCCCGCTTTCGCTCATGCACGACGCCATGACGCTGGTCGGCGAGCTGCGCCGCGCGCCCGAGCTTACCGCCGCGCCGGTCGCCACGCTCGCCCGCGATGGCCTTATGGCCCGCGCGCTCCATGCCGAGCCTGCGCGCTCCATCGCCGTCATGCCCAATAACGAGGAGGCGGCTATTGAGGTCTGGCCCTCGCTCGACCACGCCACCGCGGCATTCGAAGCTGCGACCAGCGCAGATGCCGAACAGCAGACCGCAGACGCTCAAGACGAAGCCGCCGACACTCCCATGCCCGAACCTGCCGCCACGCTCGACCTGGGCGACGGCAAGCCGCTGCCCGTGCTCATCCCCGAGTCCGAGCAGTTCGCCAACCGCCTGCGCAAGAACGCCCGCCTGCGTCGCAAGTGGGCAAAGCGCGAGGGCGTGAGCTGCTACCGCGTCTACGATGCCGACCTGCCCGACTACTCCGCCGCCATTGACCTGTACGAAGGCTGCCCGCAGACGCCGGGACGCTGGCTCGTCATCGCCGAATACGCCGCGCCCAAGACCATCGATCCCACGCTGGCCCAGGCCCGCATGCTCGACATCTTGGCCATCGCGCCGCGCATCCTAGATGTTCCCGCCGAGCATGTGCACGCCAAGGCCCGCATGCGTTCGCGCGGCGGCTCGCAGTACGGCAAGCAGGGTGCCGGCAAGGGCGGATCGGGCGAGCGTGCCAACATCGCGCGCCGTCGCCTGCCGCTCATCGAAGAGGGCGGCCTTACCTTTGCCGTCAACTTTGACGACTATCTGGATGTGGGCATCTTCCTGGACCACCGCGTCACCCGCAACCTGGTGCGCGAGCACGCCAAACAGGCACGCCGCTTCCTCAACCTGTTCGCCTACACCGGCACCGTCACCTGCTATGCGGCAGACGGCGGCGTCGAGGAGACCGTGACGGTCGACCTTTCCAACACCTACCTGGACTGGGCCGAGCGCAACATGCGCCAGAACGGCTTTGTTGGCCCGCAGCATCACTTTGTGCGCGATGACGTGCTCGCCTGGATTCGTGACCAGCGCCAGACGCGCAACCGCTGGGACCTGATTTTTGTCGACCCGCCCACGTTTTCGAACTCGTCCAAGATGGGCCGCCGCACCTGGGATGTCCAGCGCGACCATGTTGAGCTTTTGGCCGGCGTATCTCGCCTGCTCGCACAGGGCGGACATGCCATCTTTAGCTGCAACCTGCGCGGCTTTCGCCCCGAGACGCGCAAGCTCGCACGCGCGGGCGTCGTGCTGGAGGACATTACGGCGCAGACCATCCCCGAGGATTTCGCACGCAACCAGAAGGTGCATCATTGCTGTATCGTGCGCCGACTGCCCATCGAGGACGCCATGGCCGAGGTCGGTTTTAGCGCCGAGGAGATTGCCGAGCGAACCGAGGAGCTGCGCAACCCCGAGGCGCGCAAGCCTCGTGCAGCAGCGCCCGCGCACGCGCAGGCCGGCGACCGAGGACCGCGCGGCGACGGCAAGCCCGCCTGCGCAGGCAAGCCCAAAAAGAAGAAGTTCTACGCCAGCAAGCCCAAGGGCAAATAACAAAGTTGCGGTGGAATAGTTCCTAAAAAAGCCTGGTAAAGGCCCAAACAGGAACTATTTCACCGCAACTCATAGTGGGATGCTGGTTGGCGATCTAGCCTTGGGTGACCAGTCGGTAACCGATACCCACGTGCGTTTGGATATAGCGCGGATGCGCGGGGTCGGACTCGATCTTCTTGCGCAGCGTGCCCATAAAGACACGCAGGCTCGCCAGGTCGCTCTTGGTTGCCGTGCCCCAAATCTCGTGCAGGATAAACTGGTGCGTCAGCACCTTGTCGGCGTTATGCGCCAACAGGCACAGGAGCTTGTACTCGATCGGCGTCAGATGCAACTCCTCGCCATCCATCGTGGCGATGCCGGCATCAAAATCGATATGCAGCTCACCGGTATCGAACGAGCCCTCGGACGCACCCATGCCAATCTGCGCATACGAAAGGCGCCTGAGCGTCGTGCGAATGCGCGCGAGCAGCTCCTCGACCGAAAACGGCTTGGTCAGGTAGTCGTCGGCGCCGGCATCGAGCGCGCGAATCTTGTCCGCATCCTCGCTGCGCGCCGAAACCACAATAATCGGCATACCCGACCATGCGCGCACCGACTCCACCACCTTGACACCATCCATATCGGGCAGGCCCAGATCGAGCAGCACGATACTCGGTGCCTGCGATGAGGCGGCGGCGATGGCGGCATGGGCGGTCTCCACGGCCATATGGCGCAAGCCGTGCGCCTCGAGCGCAGCGACGATAAGATTGCGAACGGCGGGGTCGTCCTCAACGACCAAGATGAGCGGTTTTACGGCAGAGTTCGGCACAGCGCTACTCCTTATCAAACGAAACGTCGGCGGCGGGAAGCTCAATCGTAAAGACCGAGCCGTGCGGGTCCGCCGCGGCAACCTCTATGCTACCGCCATGCGCCAACGCAATGGAACGGCAGAGCGAAAGACCCAGGCCCACGCTGCGATGGCTGTCGGCAAGACCGTGGTTGGCGGTGTAGAACGACTCAAAGACCCGCTCGCGATCTTCGGGTGCGATGCCCGGACCATCATCGGCCACCGAGCACGCCACGCGTCCATCGTCGACGCTAATCGAAATCATGATATGCGAGCCTGCGGGCGTATAGGTGATGGCGTTGTTCACCAGATTGACCACCAGCTGCACCATCAGGCGCGCGTCGACGTTGACGAGTGCCGGCTCATCGCACGCCACCACCTTAAGGTCGTGCTCGCGCACGGCCGGATTTACGTGGCGCAGTGCCTCCTCGACCTGTCTCTTATACACATCTGACGCTGCCGACGACTTAATAGGTGTAGATC
>UQSK01000050.1 GCA_900543605.1 uncultured Collinsella sp. | reverse complement strand
GAACTTCTGACCTCTTCCGTGTCAGGGAAGCGCTCTCCCCCTGAGCTAAACGCCCAAATGGAGCGGACAACGGGGCTCGAACCCGCGACCCCAACCTTGGCAAGGTTGTGCTCTACCAACTGAGCCATGTCCGCTTGCGGGTTATTAATTTACGCGAGTTGTCCTAAAGACGCAAGTACTTTTTTCAAAAAAGTTGCCCAAAGCAAGTTCATGCAGGTAAATAACGCCAAGTCAAGGCGCTATGCGCACGATTCCAATGCCGAGCTAAACAGCTTCACCATCCGAACGCGTGTGCCAGCGCCATCCGTGCGACGGGCAACCTCCACGTTATCGACGAGCATGCGCATAAGCTTGATACCGCGTCCGCGTTCCTCGGATGCCACCGGCTCGCTCGCCCCATCGATAGAATAGCCAGCGCCCCGATCAAGCACCTCGAGCACAACACGGTCCCCATAGGCCTGAACCGTCAGGATGCAGCCAACACCGCCCGCATGGTCATATGCGTTACCCAATGCCTCCCCCAACGCCAATGCGACGTCATAGCGCTCATCACGCCTCAGGGGAAGCGATTCGAGGAGCTCGGCCACACGATGCCGATAATACGGGAGATTCTCGATGCCTCGCTGCACTTCGACGCTCTTGCTCCATCGCGGCAACTCCCCCACCGGAATGGCGGGAATCGACTCCCGCGCCGGGCCCGCGACATGAAGGATGTCAACAAGTCGGGCAATTTCCAAAAAGCGAACGACCTCATCGGAGGCGTTAACGAGCGAAAGCAGCCCCTCATGCCTCATAAGCTCTCTAGCACGTGTAAGCAAAAACGCCAAACCCGTCGAGTCGATAAAGCCCACGGTCTGGCAATTGATGACAACACGACGCACGCCCCGGTCGATCAAATTATCCAACCGTCGGCGCAGTGCGGGCACCGAGGCGATGTCGATATCGCCCGGTGGCGTCAAAACCGCTATGTCATTCCACTCATTCATACGACCATGGTTCCCCAAAAGAGCTCGCTCGATGCACACGTATCTGCAACCGCGCAGATTTCGCCCGTCAGGCGTCGTGACCTACGATCGACCCCGTAAAAACTCAAGGGAGACCAGCGCGATGTCATCGTCCAGCGCCGACTCGGTAAAGCGGTCAAGCTCGCCCAAGACCTTGCCGCAGATTCCCGATACGCCCTCACCCGAGACAGAGAGCAGAAGGTCGCGAAGGCGTTGTTCGCCAAAGAAAGCACCCGAGCGATCACGTGCTTCGATTGTTCCGTCGGTATACATAAATAGCATGTCACCAGGAGCGAATGTAAACACGCCCGTCTCGTAGACCATGCTCTCAAAGGCACCGATCACGCCCGATTGGCACCCAAGGAGCTCCACTTCTCCCCCGCAGGTCTCGCCGCCGCCACGCGGCGTCGACGACGGCCTAATGACCATAGTGGGAGGATGTCCCGCAGAGCAATAAGTAGCGCGGCCCGCTTTAAGATCGATCTTGGCGATAAACGCCGTCACAAACGTCTCGACCCTCGAAAAGCCCATGAGCATGCTATTGAGCGAGCGTGCCATACGGGCAGGCCCTGCACCCTCCCAGGCATAGGCCGTCAGCGCCGTCTTGACGAGCGCCGACATCGACGCCGCCTCAATCCCCTTGCCAGATACATCGCCCAAAATCATTACGGCACAATCGTCGGGAAGACGGACAAGCGTATAGAAGTCGCCGCCGACCAACGCAGAATTCGTTGCCGATAGGTATACCGAATCGGTTGCAATGCCCGGAACGTCACCAAGCGAATTTCTCATGCCAATCTGAAGCGTCTGAGCGATATGACGCTCTTCGCGCTTTTGAGACTCGCCTTCATAGATCAGCTCAAAGTCATGCGCCAGATGCACCAGGTAGTCGTATTCAAGGTCGTCAATTGGTTCTTGGCTGCCATCGCGGAGTAGCAAAGCGCGCCTCGTCGGCCCCTTGGCGATATCAGCGGGAACGATCGCATCGTTGCTTCGTTTGCCATCCGCTTCCGAGTGGTAGCGCCCCGCTTCGATGCCGGAGTCGACATAAAGTCCCTGACACGGTAGGCCGTGGGCCCTCAACCATGCACCCATAGACGTGGATTCGTCCACACGTGTAAGGCGCACGTGCTTGAGGTCGTCAGCGCTCGTCCCGCCCAACACCGAAGTCTCAAACCCGTCGGGGGCTGCCCCCAGGCGCGCTGCTGGCGCCGTGACAGAAAAGAAGAGTGACTCCGGATCGTCCGGCAGCGCCACACGACTGCCACCCTCAAAATCGATGACATAGGTTTCGAGGCCCGCATCATACTCCACGGGGCAGAAATGACAATTGAGCACCGTGCAGATTTCCGTCGACACCGCTCGCGAGGTGGCAACGGGATCATCGAGATAGGTAAACAGTTCGTCGCGCAGCAAATTGAGCGAGCGGCCGAGCTCCGCCGTGCGGCGCGAACGTAAGCTCGACGCCATGCCGACCAGCTGAATAGACAGGTAATCGCAGATGACCTCGAGCACGTTCATGTCATAGGCAAGTGGCGCCTGGGGGCGTTTCCAGCCAACTTCCAACACGCCAAGGACCTGCGTGCCGTAAAACACAGGAAGACAGATCTCGCTGCGATACGGGGGCATATCCTGCACGCGCAGCAAGTGCTTGGAACGATTGTCCAAATCCATGAACATACCCGAAGCAACCCGGTCGCCCTCAAGGTCCTGCTGGATCGACAGGCGACAGGCACGCGACTCGCGAAGTACGTAGGTCGGAATGCCCGCGCCGTACGGCATAAACTCGGGCAGATAGCTGTCCTCAAGCTCCTTAGAAACACCGCGGAGCTTAAAGCCGCCGCTCTCGGAAAAATAGATAGCCGCACCGGAGGCATCGAGCGTTCCAACGAGCTGATTCAAAACGGTATCGAGCAAGCTGGGGAGCTCATCGGAGCCCACGGTACTCATAATGACTGAAAGGGTACCCGAAAGGCGTTTATTCGCCACCCTAAGCTCCGATAGCGCACGTTTGAGCTGACGATCGTGGGAATACTGCTCTTCGATGCTGTGAAGCGCCACCAGGACACGCGGTGCACGACGTCCAAAGATACGCGGAGGCGTAACGGAACCCGCGCTAACCAAGACGGGAATAAAAGACCCGTCGCTCAGCTTGAGCATCAGCTCGCTCTCGGAGCCATCGGTCTCAAACGGCAGGCGATGTTCGGTCGCGCGCTCAAAGGCAGACGAGTACAGAACGTCTTTGACATCACCGCTGATGACGTCAGCGCGTTCCTCGCACATCAGGTCGAGCAAACGATTATTCACATGCAGAATGGTTCCGTCGAGCTCACAGATGATGACAGCATCGCTCGTGATCTCGACCAGTTGGGCAACGTCTGCCCACTCGTTGCGCTCAAGCGTTTCCATCGTGGACCTCACCGTCTATCGGTAACAAAAAAGCCTCCGAAGAGGCTTCTGAAATGCGATGGTGTCGGAGGCGGGACTTGAACCCGCATGACCAAAAAGCGGTCACTAGCACCTCAAGCTAGCGCGTCTGCCAATTCCGCCACTCCGACATGCTATGCTGTTGATTCGCAGTTCGTTTTGTTGGACCCGCGCGTTCAACGAGGAAGATAATAACCTATGATTCGAGAACTGTGCAAGCACTTTTTTGAAAAAAGTTTACGAATTTGAAAATACCAAGGTAGATCCGTATGTCCGGCCCCGAATCGGTGTTGCCTCCCGGCGCGTCCTCGGGCATGAGCGATATTTTGCTACGCACTTCGTGCTGCAAAATATCGCTCCCCCTGCGGAATGCGCCGGGAGGCAACACCGATTCGGGGCCTGTAAATACGTACTTCAAACACAGTTCTCAAACATGTTCTGGGGCTGATATAAATTTAGTTGCTCGGCTTTGCCGAGCCCTTATATAAGGAGGCCGGAGCTAAAGCTCCGGCCTCACTCAATTTCTCATCAGATTAAGTGAGCGATCGAGGAATCGCACTCCCCTGCCGAGTTACCGCAGGGCCCGTGCTGGACTTAGTTTTCAGAACATTCCGCAGACCAGGAAACCCCCTTATCCGCAGCTCCGAAGGAGCAGGATAAGGGGGTTTCCATGGTCGAGGACGTTCTGAAAACTAAGTCCAGCACGGGCCCGGACAAACAACCGACTACAGGTCGATGTGCGATTCCTTGATCGGGAACGGCTCCGCGAAGTGACAAGCGCAGCAGTGACCCGGGGCAACTTCCTTAAACTCAGGAAGCTTTTCGGAGCAGATGCCCTGCGCGATCGGGCAGCGCGTGTGGAAACGGCAGCCGGTCGGCGGATCCAGCGGCGACGGCGGATCGCCGGCGAGGATGATGCGCTTGCGGGTCTTCTGGATATCCGGATCGGGCACCGGCACGGCAGACAGCAGCGACTGCGTGTACGGGTGGTGCGGCTCACTGTAGAGTGTCTTCCAGTCCGAAACCTCGACCATCTTACCCAGATACATAACGGCAACGCGATCGGAGATGTGCTGCACGACAGACAGATCGTGAGCGATAAACAGATACGCGGTACCGAACTTGTCCTGCAGTTCCTTAAGCAGGTTCAAAACCTGAGCCTGAATGGACACATCCAGAGCGGAAACCGGCTCGTCGCAGATAATCAGCTTTGGCTTCAGCGCAAATGCGCGGGCAATGCCGACACGCTGACGCTGACCGCCGGAGAACTCATGAGGATAACGGTTGATGTGCTCGGGGTTCAGTCCGACAACGTCGAGAAGCTCGCGGACACGCTCAATGCGCTCTTCCTTGGTGCCCACGCCGTGAATGGTCATGGGCTCGGAGACGATCTCGCCGATGGTCATACGGGGATTCAGCGAAGCATAAGGATCCTGGAAGATAAACTGCATCTCGCGACGCATGTCCTTGATCTCATGCTTGCTCATCTCGGCAACGTCTTTGCCCTGGAAGAACACTTTGCCTGCCGTCGGCTTGGTCAGGCGCATGATGGTGCGACCCGTCGTGGACTTACCGCAACCAGACTCACCGACCAGACCAAAGGTCTCGCCCGGATAAATCTCGAACGAAATGTCATTCACTGCAGAGACGACACGCTTGGAGAAGCGCTTGGCGAACATGCCGGACTCAGCGGGGAACTCCTTAGAGAGGTGCTCGACCTTCAGCAGCGGAGTACGCTCGTTGGTATCTGCCATTACGCCTCGCCTCCCTTCTTGGAATCCTTGCGCGTACGGGACGTCTCAGGAGCGTTCTTGAGGAACTCGGGGTCACCGGAGTAGTGGCACGCAGAGTAATGACCAGACTCGGTGACAACGCGCTCGGGGCGCTGCTTGCGGCACTTGTCCGTCGCATAGGGGCAACGAGGAGAGAAGACGCAGCCCTCAGGCAGGTTCATGAGCGAAGGCGGGTTGCCGTGAATCGGCGTAAGCGGCTTCTTCTCTTCGATGGCCTGCTCCGGGATGGAGCGGATAAGGCCCCAGGTGTAGGGGTGGCGACTCTCGTAGAAGATTTCCTCAGCAGTACCGAACTCGACGGGACGGCCGGCGTACATAACCATGATCTTGTCGGCCATGTCGGCGACGACGCCCAGGTCATGGGTAATCATGATGATGGCATTGCCATTCTTCTCCTGCATTTCCTGCATGAGCTCGATAATCTGAGCCTGAATGGTAACGTCCAGAGCCGTCGTGGGCTCGTCGGCAATCAGAATATCGGGATCGCAGGCAAGAGCCATGGCAATCATGACGCGCTGACGCATACCGCCAGAGAACTGGTGCGGATACTCATTGACGCGCTTCTCGGGCTCGGGAATACCAACGAGGTCCAAAAGCTCGGTGGCACGCTTGAGCGCCTCCTGCTTGGAGTAGCCACGGTGCAGACGAAGGCCCTCGCCCACCTGCTTGCCGATCTTATAAACCGGGTTCAAGGAGGTCATAGGATCCTGGAAGATCATCGCGATATCGTTGCCGCGAATGTGCTGCATCTCTTCCTCGGTCATCTCGAGGATGGAGCGGCCGCGATAGCGAACGTCACCGCCCTCGATCTTTCCCGGAGGCATCGAGATGAGGCCCATGATGGTCATGGCGGTCACGGACTTACCGGAGCCGGACTCACCGACGACGCCCAGGGTCTCGCCGCGATCGAGCGTGTAGGAGACACCGTCGACAGCGCGAACAACGCCATCCTCGGTGTGGAAATACATCTTAAGGTCATCGACCTCGAGCAGATGCTGGCCCTCAGGAACCGGCTGGTCCTTCAGGTCCACATAGTTCTTGTTCTTCTTCATCCTTATGCGTCCTTCATCTTGACGTCGAGGGCGTCGCGCAGACCGTCACCCAGCAGGGTGAAGGCGAGCACCGTCGAGAGAATTGCCAGACCGGGCATGATCATCATCCAGGGAGCGGTCAGAAGATACTGCTGACCGTCCTGAATCATGGAGCCCCACGAAGGCGTAGGCGGAATAACGCCCATGCCGAGGAAGGACAGAGCGGACTCGGTCAGAATGGCGCCACCAATGTTCATGGTCGCGTAGACCACGATGGAGGCGACGGAGTTCGGGAAGATGTGACGTACGACGATACGAGCATCGGATGCACCCATCGCGCGCGCAGCATCAACATAGTCATTTTCCTTGACCGTCAGGATCGCGGATCGGAAGACGCGAGCAATCGAAGGCCAGCCGAGAATACCGATGGCGATAAAGACGTTCTGAAGGCCACGGCCGATAACGGCGATCATGGCGACAACGAACAGCACGTACGGGAACGCCAGGAAGATGTCCGCACAGCGCATGATGATCGTATCCCAGATGCCGCCGTAGAAACCGGCCAGAGCACCCATGACCAGACCAATTAGCGTGGAGATCGCGGTGGCCATAATGCCGACGGACAGCGAAACACGTGCACCGTAGATAACGCGGACGAGAATGTCACGACCTAGGGCGTCGGTGCCAAACGGGTGCTCGGCACACGGAGCCAGCAGCGACGTCTGAGCCATGGTGGTCGAGTCGGAAGCCGTCGGCGAACCGAGCCAGGGCTTAGCCCACAGATCTGCGGTCAGGGCAACCACAACGACGATGATGATCCAGCAGACACCGATAACGGCGAGCTTGTTCTTACGAAGACGCTTAAAAGCGTCGCCCCACAGCGTGCGGGACTTGGCGGGAGCAGATGCGGCCTTGGTGGCGGTAGCCTGCTCCTGAGACTGAGAATCAGTTTCCTGCATGAGACGTACCTCCCTTAGGCCTTATCCGACGGACCGCCAAGGCGGATGCGCGGGTCGAGGAATGCATAGCTAATGTCGACGAGCAGGTTGATCACCATAACGACGACGACGATGAGCGTAACGCCGCCCATAACGATGGGCCAGTCACGCATGCTAATGGCGCGATAGACCTCATAGCCGATACCGGGCCAGTTGAAGACCGTCTCGGTCAGGATGGCGCCCGAAAGCATGCCACCAAAGTCGACACCAATATAGGTAACGACGGGGATGAGTGCATTCTTAAGCGCATGCTTGATGATGATCGCGCGATTGGAGAGACCCTTGGCCTTTGCCGTGCGAATGTAATCCTGGTTCATGACGTCAAGAAGCTGCGAGCGCATAATGCGAGCAGCATAAGCGGTCGAAACCGAAGCCAGCGTAATGGTCGGGAGCACATAGTGCATCCAATCCTGATACTGAGAGCTGGAACCGCCGGCACCCGAGATCGGCATGGAGAATGCACCACCCGTAGCATCCTTGAGAATGACGCCAAAGAACAGTTGCAGCAACATACCGAGCCAGAAGGCCGGGACGGCAACGAGGATCGACGTGGTGAGCGTTACCAAAATATCCCAGAAGGAATAACGCTTTACCGCCGAAATGATACCCGCACCGATACCCATGATTGCCTCGAGCACGATGGCGCACGCGGCAAGTTTGACCGTATACGGATACTTCTGGGCAAAGATTTCCGTAACCGGCAGCTTGCGCTGATACGAATTGCCCAGATCGCCATGAAGCAGGCCGTTCATGTAATACAAGTAACGGTCCACGAGCGACGTTTGAACGGGGTCGCCGTTCTCGTCAAGGATCGCGTTGCCGTCCTCGTCCGACTGGACCAGGTGATAGCGGACGCGAAGCTGAAGCTCCACCTCGGGGGACAGAGCCTTGTCTCCACCGATCAGCTTGATCGGATCTCCCGGCACGATATTCTGGAGGGCGAACAGAATCAGCGTAACGCCCAAAAACACCGGGATGAACTGAAGCACACGTTTAACGATGTACTTACCCATACCACTCCCCTATCTAGGGATTAACCTAAATGGGATGCCGATCGCCAGACCGGCATCCCAAAATTACCATCAGCCAGTTTACCCCAGGTTAGGGAGAACTGTATGTTTCCCATGAGGTCTACGTAAATACTTGACCCTCACGGAAGCTGCAAACTCTTAGGCGAGCTCAGCGGTACCCAGCTCGGCATGCTTCTGCGGATCGACATAGAGGTGCTTGATGCGATCGGAGCCGACGATGGTGTGCGTGTAGAACATAATCGGGATGACCGGGCAGTCGGCAGCGACCATTGCGTCGGCCTCCTGCATCTTAGCGACGCGCTCCTCGTCGTCAACAATAGTACGAGCCTCGTCGACCTTGGCGTCGAACTCGGGGTTGTTGTAACCGGAGCGGTTGTCGCCACCGAGGGAGTCGGAGTGGAACAGCGGATACAGGAAGTTGTCCATGACCGGGTAGTCGGCAATCCAACCCAGACGACCGAACTGATAGTTAAAGTTCTGATACTGCTCGAGCAGGGCAGACCACTCAGGGGTATCGGAGACAGCGGTAACGCCAACCTTGGCGAGGTCGCCGATGATGGACTCCATGATCTCCTTGTGACCGCCGTCCTGGTTGTAGGAAAGGGTCACGCTAATGCCACGATCCCCGTTAGCGCCAGCGGGAGCAACCTTGTCGAGGTACTCGTTAGCCTTGTCGACATCGTAGGCGCAGAACTCCCATGCGCCCTCCTTGTAGCCATCGATGCCCGGAGGAACAATGCCGTCGGCAGGGGTACGGGTACCCTTGTAGATGGTCTTGCAGATGGCCTCACGGTTGATGGCCAGGGAGATGCCCCTACGCAGGTCGGCGTTGTTGAACGGCTCGGCCGTGGTGTTGCAGGTCAGGTAGTAGGTGGAAGGCTCGGCGCCAAGCAGCATGCGCTCGCCATCGCCCATGGTGTAGCCGTCCTTGGACACGCCGCGATCCTTCTTGGCGGCATCGATCTGAGCGACAGGAACGTCGCAGACATCGAGGTTACCGGCCTGGAACTCCTTGTAAGCGGTCTCCATATCCTTGATGACCTGGAAGTGGATGCCATCGATCTTGGCCTTGTCGCCATAGTAATCGTCGAACTTCTTGAGGTTGATCTCCTGACCATCCTCCCACTTGCCGTCCATCATGAACGGGCCGTTACCAATCGGCGCAAGATAGAAGCTCTTGGCATCGGACTCGGCGCACTCGGGAACCGGGGCCAGAGCCGGGTGAGAGGCGACGAAGGGGAAGTCGGCGTAAGCGGAAGCCAGCTTGACGACGAGGGTCTCATCGTCGGGGCAAGTAACACCGCTGAGCTCGGTAGCGTTACCGGCAAGCAGGTCGTCATAGCCCTCGACCATGGAAAGGTGATAGGAGACCTCGGAAGGGCCGTACTCGGTAGCGATGGCCGACTTGGTGTTGACCAGACGCTCCCAACCGAGCTTGAAGGACTTGGAGGTAACGTCGTCACCGTTGTGGAACTTGGCCTTCTTGATCTTGAAGGTAAACTCGGTGGCGTCGTCGTTGGCCTCAAAGGACTCGCAAGCCAGCGGAACGATCTCGCCCTTCTCGGCGTCATAAGAGGTCAGAGCGTCAAAGAGCTGGTACTCGACCTGAGTGCCCTGGTCCTCCTGGACATTGTAGGGGTCGATGCAGACCGGGTTGTTGATGTAGAAGTTCAGCGTCGAACCGGACTCAGAACCGGAAGCGTCGCCGCCCTTCTTGCCGCATGCGGCAAGAAAAGCCATGGAGCTCGCAGCGAGGGTGCCGCCAACAAAGGCGCGACGACCCATAACGGGCTGGTGGAACATAGAATCAGCCATGCCATCCTCCTTATGAGATAGGACAAAGAAATGTTCAGTCGGACATATGTCGAGACAATCCGATCCGAACCATCAAAACGCCGCCCGCTGCTATGGCTGGTTATGCACAACGAACCAACGTTTCGCAATACAGTAGCGCATTTTATGCACGATTTGGGGCTAATTCCGGTTAACGGTCGAGAATTTCTTTAGTTGGGCGAAGTATGTGGGGATATTTTGACTCTGTTACAAATATGTAAACAAAAAGGGTCCCGCACATGCGAGACCCATTGCAAACGTATATATGCCGATGCTTAGTAGCCGACGATGCCCTGCGGGAAGAAGAACATGCACAGGACGACGCACACGGCAAAAACAACGGCCATAATTACCGTCAGACGATCGAGGTTCTGCTCCATGACGCCCGTGGCAGAGCTGGAGTTATACAACGAGCTAGCGATCATATCCGAAACGCCGGTGCCCTTACCGGAATGCATCAGGACGAGAATCGTCAGCGCCACGGCAGAGACAGCCCAAACGACAAACAGAAGAATCTGGAACGGACCCATAGATAAGCTCCTTAATAGAACAGTTTAAACTCCAGTACTGTACCACAATCCCCCGCTCTCCCCTACCTGCCACTCAAGGACGGGGTGGAAATGGCAGAAATACCAAAAAGGGGGTTGTCCGGTTGTGGACAACCCCCTTACTAGAAAACGGTATTTGTTTTCTCTTAGGCCTCGGTGGCGAGCACGCGACCCGTCATCTCGGCGGAAGGCTCAATACCAGCCATGGTGAGCATGGTCGGAGCGATATCGGAAAGACGGCCGTCCTCGATACCGGTGAGCTTGGCCTTCTCATCAACGATGATGAACGGCACACGGTTGGTGGTGTGAGCCGTGAACGGATGCTTGGAACCGTCGGAAGCAACGTCAAACATGTGGTCGGCGTTGCCGTGGTCGGCGGTGATCAGCGCAAAGCCACCCTTGGCGAGAATCGCCGGGACAACCTTGGACAGGGCATCGTCAACAGCCTCGACGGCCTTAACGGCGGCGTCGAAGACACCGGTGTGACCAACCATGTCGCAGTTCGCGAAGTTCACGATGTAGAAATCAGCGCGATCCTCGTTAATAGCGGCGACGAGCTTCTCGGTAACCTCGGGAGCACTCATCTCAGGCTGCAGATCGTAGGTAGCGACCTTGGGGGAAGCGACGAGCACGCGCTCCTCGCCCTCCTTGGGCTCCTCGATGCCGCCGTTGAGGAAGAACGTCACGTGTGCGTACTTCTCGGTCTCGGCGGTGTGCAGCTGCTTCAGGCCATTGGCGGCGATAACGTCGGCCAGGACGTTCTCGGGGAACGTCTTGGGGAAGGCGACCTCGACGTCAAACGTCGGATCGTACTCGGTCATCGTCACAAAGTGCGAAAGCTTGATCTGCTCGCGCTCAAAGCCGTCGAACTCCTTGTCCGTGAACACGCGGGTCATCTGACGAGCACGGTCGGGACGGAAGTTGAAGAAGATGGCCGCGTCGCCCTCGTGGATGCCCTCGTTATGGGCAGCGAAGGGCTCGACGAACTCGTCGCCGCGCGGATCCTTCTCATAGTAGGCCTTGATACCGGCAACGGGGTCGGTATCGGCATCGGACGCGTTGACCATGACGTCGTAGGCGCGCTGGATGCGCTCCCAACGATTATCGCGGTCCATGGCCCAATAACGGCCCGAGACGGTGGCAACGCGAGCGTCGCAACCAGTCTCCTCGGAGATCTTAGCCAGGAAGGCGCAGAACTCACTCATGTAACCGGCACCGGACTGCGGGTCAACGTCGCGGCCATCCATGAAGGCGTGGACGCGAACGGTCTTGACACCGTGCTCGGCAGCCATCTTAACCAGAGCCTCGACGTGGTTCATGTGGGAGTGAACGCCGCCAGGGCTCATAAGGCCCATGAGGTGGAGAGTCTTGCCCTCGGCCTTGACATCGTCCATAGCCTTGACGAAAACCTCGTTCTTGGCGATGGAGCCGTCCTTGATGGCATTGTTGATGCGCGAAAGCTCCTGGAACACGATGCGGCCGGCACCGATATTGAGGTGGCCTACCTCGGAGTTGCCCATCTGGCCGTCGGGAAGGCCCACGTCCTCGCCCGAAGCGCCGAGCGTGGTGTGGGGGTACTTCTCGTACAGGCTATCAAGGAAGGGCGTCTTGGCAGCGGCGACGGCGTTCTCACCATCGGCTGGAGCAAGGCCGCAGCCATCCATGATGATCAGGAGTGCAGGAAGATGACGCTGTGCCATATGTTCTACTCGCCTGCCTTGACGACCATAGAAGCGAAGTCGGCAGCCTTGAGCGAAGCGCCGCCCACAAGGGCGCCGTCAACGTCGGGCTTGGCGACGAGCTCGGCAATGTTGCCGGGCTTGGCAGAGCCACCATAGAGAACGCGGATGCCGTTAGCGAGCTCCTCGCCGAACATCTCCTTGAGGGTCTCACGGATAGCGCCGCAGACCTCCTGAGCGTCCTCGGCGGTAGCGGTCTTGCCGGTGCCGATGGCCCAGATGGGCTCGTAGGCGACGACGACCTGCTTGGGGCAGGTGATCTCAAGACCAGCAAGGCCAGCCTTGACCTGGTTCACGACGTGCTCGACGTAGGTGCCGGCCTCGCGGACCTCAAGGGACTCGCCGCAGCAGAAGACGGGAACAAGACCGGCGGCAACGAGGGCCTTGGCCTTCTTGTTCTGATCCTCGTCGGTCTCGTGGAAGTAATCACGACGCTCGGAGTGACCGATGATGCAGTAGGTGCAGCCAGCAGACTTGAGCATGTCGCAAGAGGACTCACCGGTGAAGGCACCCTTGGCCTCCCAGTACACGTTCTGTGCACCGAGGGCGATGGGGGCAGCCTGAATGCGGTCATGAACCGTGGTGATGTCGATGGTCGGAGGGCAGACGAGCACCTCGACGCCAGCCGGAACCTCGGGCAGAGCCTGAGCCAGCTCGTCGGCGAGCTTGGCGGCCTCGGCGACGTCGTTGTTCATCTTCCAGTTACCAGCGATAAGAAGGGTGCGATTAGGCATCGAGAAGCGCCTCCACTCCGGGCAGGGCCTTACCCTCGACGAGCTCCATGGAAGCGCCACCACCGGTGGAGATCCAGCTCATCTTGTCGGCCAGGTTGAACTTGTTGACAGCTGCGACAGAGTCGCCACCGCCGATGATCGAGGTGCAGTCGGCCTCGGCGACAGCCTCGGCGATAGCCTGGGTGCCGTGAGCGAAGTTGTCGAACTCGAAGACGCCCATGGGGCCGTTCCAGAACCTGTCTCTTATACACATCTGACGCTGCCGA
>UQSK01000049.1 GCA_900543605.1 uncultured Collinsella sp. | reverse complement strand
ACGAGATTACTACGCGTCTCGTGGGCTCGGAGATGTGTATAAGAGACAGTCTTGGCGGCATCCTCCTCCATGTGGATGCGCAGGATGCGGATGGGCACCGTGTAGGAACCGTCCTCGCGGCGCTCGGGCATCTGAAGGTTGGACGCATCGTAGCTGGCCAGGTGGCCGGCGCGCTGGTTACCCTCGCGCATGGTCGACGTCATGGACGTGGACAGGCCCTCGGCGTTGGCCGAAGCGCTCGCCAGGCTCTGGGCCTCAGCCTCGCCAAACGCGCAATCGGGGCGCTCGGCGGCACCGCGACCGGTCACGTCCAGGTCCAGGTGACCGTACATGGCAAAGGCGACCGGACCCTGCGTGGTCTGGAAGTTCTTGGCCATATCGGGATAGAAGTAATGCTTGCGGTAGAACATCGAGTGGCGCTGGATCTCGCAGTTGGTGGCAAGACCGGCCTTGACGATGCTCTCGATGGCGCGCTTGTTGGGCACCGGCAGGGCGCCGGGCAGTCCCAGGCACACCGGGCACACGTTGGCGTTGGGCTCGTCATCGTGGCTGAGCTTGCAGTTGCAGAACATCTTGGTATCGAGTGCGGTGAGCTCGGTATGGATCTCCAGGCCGATCACGGCCTCCCAATCCTGCAGGACCTCGGAAAGCTCCTTCATTACAGCTCGCCTCCCTTCCCGGCAAAATCGGGAGCGACGGAAAGCGCGGGCGCACCCGTGGCGGCATCGGCAAAGCCGCGCTCTAGGGCGCGGGCAAACGTGAGCAGCTGACGGTCCTTAAAGGCAGGTCCCACCAGCTGGGCAGAAACGGGCAGCTGAGTATCCTCGCCCAGGCCTAGCGGCACCGAGATGCCACCGTTGCCGCAAATGTTGAGCGAGATGGTGTACAGGTCGGAGAGGTACATCTGCGTGGGGTCGCTGATCTCGCCAAACTTAAAGGCCGTGCGCGGCGAGGCGGGCATGAGGATGGTGTCCACCTTGGCATACGCAGCGTCGTAGTCCTGCGTGATGAGCGTGCGGGCCTTCTGCGCGGCGTAATAATACTTGTCGTACACGCCCGAGCTCAGCAGGTAGGCGCCGAGCATCTGACGGCGCTTGGCCTCGGCACCAAAGCCGTGGGCGCGCGAAAGCGAACTCTGGTCGGACAGGTTGGCGCAGCCCTCCTCCTGATAGCCGTAGCGAATGCCGTCGAAGCGGGCCAGGTTGGAGAACGCCTCGGCCGGGCCGATGACGTAGTAGGCGGCGATGGCGGCATCCAGGTGCGGCAGGTCGACCTCGACCAGCTCGGCGCCCTGGTTCTGCAGCTCCTGGGCGGCGCGCTGAACAGCGGCCTTGACCTCGGGCGTCAGGCCCTCGGCCTCCATAAACGCGGGGATGATGCCCACGCGCTTGCCCTCGATGCTGTCGTTGAGATGCTCGGTAAAGTCGACGGCGCAATCCTGGCTGGTGCAGTCGTACGGATCGTGGCCCGCACCGGTAAGCGCGTTCATGGCCAGCGCGACATCCTCGACCGTGCGACCAAAGGGGCCCACCTGGTCGAGCGACGAGCCAAAGGCGACCACGCCGTAACGGCTCACGGCGCCATACGTGGGCTTAAAGCCCACCACGCCGCACAGCGACGCCGGCTGGCGAATGGAGCCGCCGGTGTCCGAGCCCAGCGAGAGCGCGACCTCGCCTGCGGCGACGGCGGCAGCGGAGCCGCCCGAGGAGCCGCCGGGCACGCGCTCGGTATCCCAGGGGTTGTTGGTGCGGTGGAACGCCGAGCTCTCGGTAGAGCTGCCAAAGGCAAACTCGTCCATGTTGGCCTTGCCCATGGGCAGGCAGCCGGCATCGAGCATGCGCTGGACGCAAGTGGCGGTGTAGACGCTCTGGTAGTCCTCGAGCATGCGGGAAGCGCAGGTGGTGCGCGTGCCCACGAGGTTCATGTTGTCCTTGATGGCCAGCGGCACGCCCGCGAGCGGGGGCAGCGGCTTGCCTGCGGCACGGTCGGCATCCACGCGCGCGGCGGCCTCGAGCGCAAGCTCGGGCGCCACCTGCAGGAATGCCTGGACCCCGCCCTCGCGCGCCTCGATGGCGGCAAGGGAGGCCTGGGCCACCTCGGTAGCGGTAAAGTCGCCGGCGGCAACGCCCGCGGCGATCTGGGCGGCGGTAAGGGAATCGAAGCTCTGCGCCATTACTCGCTCTCCCCCTCTCCCAAAATGGACGGCACGCGGAAGTAGCGGTCGCGCGCGCTGCCGGCGTTTTCGAGCGCAACGTCGAGCGGCAGGTCGCGCTCGGGCTCGCGCAGGTCGTCGCCCATCACGTTGGACAGGCTTCCGATGGGATGGAACGTGGGCTCCACGTCGGGCAAGTCATATTGCAAGACGGGCTCGAGCATCTGGACGGCGTCGTTCAGGTAGGACGTCATCTGGGTGAGCTCGTCATCGGTCAGTGCGATCTTTGCGTACTCGGCGATGCCGCGCACGTCTTTCTCGCTGAGTGCCATAGGCGCTCCCTTCCGCATAACAGTTAAACCGCTCTAGTATACAAGGCAACGCCGCTTGGAGCAGATGCTTTACCTAAATGCAGCGAAAACGCAACGGGGGCGGCGGCTGACAGGCGGCGGGCTGGCGGTTTTGTAGCGAAAACCGCCAGCCCGCAACGAAAACCGTCTCGCCCGCAACGAAAAGCATCACAACATTCGACGCTTTTCGTCCAATCGCGATTTTCATCGAATGTTGTGATGGTTTGGAAGTCCCGACCACCACAAAGGTGCCTGTCCCCTTTGTGGTGGTTCTGGAGAATGTCCTATGCCGAGGCCTTGGCCTTGCGGCGCTTGCGGACCGCGTGGATCACGATGTCCAGCAGCAACAGCACAATGGCTACGACCACGATGAGCACGGCAAACTCGCGCTTGCCCCAGTGGCGACCGGCCAGCGATTTTTGCTTGTCGACGTCCTTCTTGCTGTACTTGGTGCGCACGCAATGCACCAGCAGGCGATGGTCGTTCACGCCATAGGGCGTGCAGGTGACGAGCGTTACCTTGTCGGCGCCGGGCTCGATGGTCAGCGACTCCATCTCCTCGGGCAGCACGACCTCGGAGTCCACCATCTTGTAGGCGAGCGTCTTGTTCATGGTGTGCAGCAGCACCAGGTCGCCGGGCTCCAGCGAGTGGATGTCGTCGAACATGCTCAGGTTGCGCATACCCGAGTGCGCGGTGAGCACGCAATGCGTCGAGGTGCCGCCCACCGGCAGGCTCGTGCCCTCCAGGTGGCCGACGCCCGCCATAAGGACTTCTTCGCTCGTGCCGTGGTAGATGGGCATGCTCACGTCGATGGAGGGGATCTCGACCCAGCTCATCATGGGGTCGCGGTCAAAGATGAGCTGCTGAGCGTAGGGCTCGATCTGGTCGGCGGGGAGCTCGGTGGCCTCGCCCGCCAGCTGCTCGTTAAAGGAGCGCGCCTGGAGCAGGATGCGCTCGCGTTCCTCGGCAGACAGCGCGTCCACGGTGCTGGACACGGTGCTGATCTGGTTGAACACGCCCGAGGCTTCGAGCCGGTCCAAGATCCACGGCCAGGTCATAAGGCCCACGCCAATAAGGATGATGACGATGGTGATGAGCCGGTCGGCCCAGCGCGGCAGTCGCTTGCGGCGGCGCTTAGGTTTTGGTTGAGGTTTGGGCTGAGGGCTTGAGCCGCCGTTGGCCGCGGCGTTATTGCTCTTCATATGTTTGGCGCCCTGCACCATCGCCGGTCACTCCTCTACAACTCAAGTTGTCTAAACAAATAATAGCCGATTAGCAAGCTTCCGCGCCGAACAACGCAGCTAGGACCGAAACGCCGCCTTCGGTTCGGATTCTTGGAGACCTTCTACAGCGCTTCTTGCCATGGATATTCCTTTCCAAACATGCGATCGACTTCGAGCTGAATTCGCTCATCGTCGATTGCCGCCAAAGATAGCGCAAGCGAAATGTCGTCGACACGGGAGGAGTCGGCAAACACGGGCGCATAGCGCCACACTTGGATCATCGCCGTTTCGTTATCCGTCAACTCCCCGTCTGCGACTTCGAGATCGCTCAGTTGACGCCATGCACTTCTTAAGACGGCCTTTTGTTCCATGCCCGGCGCAGCGAGCATCGAACGCGCAGCGAGCGCCGTCTCCCCGGCGTCAACAAGATAGTCGATCTGCGGTGTCTTCCTTGCAAAAAAGACCTTCGAGACAGGCGAGGAGAGCTCTGCCATGTGCTCGCTGAGCAGAAGATCAACGGCAACAGGGAACACGACGACACGTCGTTCTCGACGCTCGCGCCTCGCGAGCCCCCTGTCAACAAGCTCGGTTATGGCCTCACTCGCGCGGCTTGCCGAAATCCCAAGCGCACGACAAAGGTCATAGGGGCGATATGGCTCCTGGGCTGCTCCCCAGATTGCGGCAGCCTGCGCGTTGGGCGACATCTTAGTCGCGTGATTGCGAAACCGGGTACCGCCCCTCCCCGTGCAAGCTGTGCCCATAAATGGAAGAAAAGCCTGTCTACCGGGGCAGACAAAGGGAATCCCTTGTGCGACCAATGCTTTGCGCTGACGTGCATCGGCATCAGGAAACGAAACGACAACAGGAGTCTCCGCACGCAAGGCTAGCTGACTATAGACCCTCTTAGCCTCGGGAAGCCCGACGCCAGTAGGCAAACTTGCAAGCAAAAACGAAAAACCGTTTGCGTCAACAGCGCGGACCTCAATCGCCCGCAGATGCAGCGGCAGGCGTGCGAATCCAGGCCAAGTTTTGGTCTTGGTGGAGAGGCCTAATGCTTCTTGTAAGTAGATTAGCGCTTCGTTCATTTCCATCGTTTTCGTTTGATTCCAGTTTAAATTGGAATTATACATTATTTTCGGAATTAACGAGATTCCTTTCGTGCATAAGTCTATTATTTGCGTTTTCAGAACCGGATCAGTGGGTGATTCGGGATAAAATCGTTACAGGAAACGACACGCCCCGCGTAAGTGTTCGAAAGCGCGAGCGAGCAGTTTCCGGTGTTGTAAAATGTCCGGACTCCGAACCACGGGCATTTTAATTTGCACGCGCGGCGCAAATGCCTTCTACCGTCCGCACCGCGCGTGCGCCTACGGACCTTAAACCGAACCTCATACGAGTCAAGAAACGCGATGACGAACGTGCCCGCATCGGACGATGGAGGCTAGTTGCGTTATCTCAAAAAACGGGGCAGACTCCAGTGCGAAGTCTGCCCCGAAAAGAGGATGGCAAAGCAAGAACGTAAATAGACGAGAAAAGTGTCCGCAAGTCTCATGGCCATCACATCTCGCCTGCCAGAGGGATAGAGAGGTGAGCGTTACTCCTGCTCGGACTCCTCGGCCTGCTTACGGCTGCGGATGAGGTGCGCCACGCCGATGCACAGCACCGCGCCACCAGCGATCCAAGTGAAGGTCACGCCGTTGAGGCCGGTCAGCGGGAGGCCGGTGCCCTTCTTGTTCCGAATGGTGACGGGGATGGTCGCGCCGTTTGCCTTCTCGTGGGTAACCATAACGCTATCGCTGGGCGTCACAACGAGATTCGTCAGATTGCCGTCATTGTCGTATGTCGGCTTCACCGTAATGGTAAACGGAGCAAGGGTGTTGTAACCAGCAGGAGTATTGCATTCGGTAATCTCATACGTTCCCTCAACAAGACCAGGGATATAAATCTTGCCAGTTTCCTTGTCGGTCTTGAATTTTCCGGCCTCTTCCTCTTTGTCGGTAATGCCGCCAGTTTTGGTCAGCCACTTTTTAGTCTTAAGCGGAGTATCTCCCTCATTGATCATTTTAACTTGGAAGGTAGCTTCAAGTTTTTGGTTCTGGTTATCCTTTTCGACCTTGGTCACATCCAGGCGGAAGACATGGTCGGTAACTCGCTTCGACATGGAGGTGCCAGTGTCGTTAGTCATGGGATTATTCGAATAGACGAGTTTGACATCATTGGTATTGCCAGTGGCCGTATATTCAGCCTTGTCAGTCAGCGTTGCTTTGTATTTCACAACGACCTCGGAATTCTCATTGAGTGTAACACCCTTGGCCTCCGCAGCAGCCTTGAGGTTATCGAAGGAAATCGTCAGATCGTTGCCCGTAGAGTTCCCGGACTTGTCTTTGGTTTCCTTAAGATCTACCGTATAGCCATTTGCGGGCTGACCAGCATCTACACGAGGGATGGTAACATCTCCAATAGTAACTACGACGGAATCTAGGTCGGCATCCAGCCCAACAGAGAGATGGTCCTGGAACACATACTGGTACTTATTATATGTGGCAATATTGGCCGCAACAGTACCAGTCAACTTGTAGTCGATTACCTGCCCAATCCAGGCATCGCCCACGTTTTTCCAGTCGTCCTTCGTGGCAGTAGCGGCCGTCTTGTCTGCGGTGTCATCGAGAATCTGCTTATCGACCGTGGGGATGCTGGTCTTCTCGGTGACCGTCACGGGGTTACCACCCACGATAGCGAAAATCGGGGAGGTGCCAGTGTTCGGCTTGGTCGTATCCGTAAGACCGTCAGATACGAAGAGGTAGTAGCCATCGTTCGAACACGTCCACGAATTGCCTGCCTTGATAGAATTGCCGACAGCGGTCTCGTTATTAATCACAGCTTCAGCAATCGAGTACAGTACGTCGCCAGGAGCGACTCGCGTCCCCTTGACACCATTCGCGCTGGCAGTAGTAGTCGTAACATTTGCGGAAAGCCAATCTGCCACATCTTGGGCAGTTATGGGATCCTCTGTTGGCAACTGGCTTTCAGAATCCGAATAGCCTTTGCAACCCCTAATAGCCGTAATAATGTCCTTTTGGGCCTGATCGCCCACTGCCCACTTAACGTCAGAAGCAATCTTGCCGCTGCCGTCCTGGGCGTCAATAACCTTGGCCGTGAAGATCTGATAAGCCTTGAACGTATTGTCCTTGTTGTCCTCAGCGACCTTATTGATCATGATGCTGCCCGGCGCACCCCCAGCTGCAAACGCCATGGTCACCGGGGCCATCACGCCGCCGAAGCTCAGCGCCGCCGTGAGGCCGGCGGTTACTGCCAGGCGTGCGATGTTCTTGTTCATGCTCATCTTCTTTTCCTCCGTTTTCCGGTTGGTTCTCATTCGATCGGTCATCATTTGTCTGTGTCTAAGCATCTACTTCGCTACGTCTCGCCCCGCTCTCTGTGGGGCTGCCAGCTACTCTTTATGGCTGCCACCTCCCCGCTTGACCAGGAGCGCGACCACGATGAGCGCGGCTCCGGCGACCGCTGCGGCGGCCGCGGCGTACATTGCCATATCGCCAGTCGAGGGCATGAAGCCTCCGGTGGTAATGCTAGGGGGTGTGCCGGTGGGCGTGTTGATGAGCGACGCCTCCAGGCTGCCCGTCGACCCGTCCGCGCTGTCGGCGCGCAGGGGCGACTCGGCCGTGATGGTGAGCTTGGGCTTGGCGGCGGCCACCTGGTCGACGTCCAGGCCCTCGGCCTTGACCGTCACGGAGCGCGTGCCCTCAAAGGCGGTGTAGCCCTTGGGCGCCTTGAGCTCGCGGACCTCCAGCTTGCCCGAGTCCACGCCCGAGACGGTCACGCGGCCGTCGTCGCCCGTGGTGACGGTGGCCTTGCCCTCCGCATCCCACGCGCCATCGGCCGCCAGTGTGCGACCGCGGTCGTCGGCGATGCTCAGGACCGCCCCGGCAAGCGGCTTGTCGCCGTCGCTGCCGCGCTTGGTGAGCGCGAGATCCCAGGTGTAGGCGCACGCGTCATCGCTCGGCGTGCGGGTGAAGCCGGCGTCGCCGGACTGGTCGGCAAAGGGAGAGCGCGGGTAGCGCAGGTAGACCTCGTTGGGGTTGCCCTTCGCGATGCCGTGGTTGCACGCGCTGTTGAGCGGCGCGTTGTACACGGCGACCACGCGGGCGCCCGCGGTAAAGGCTTCGGTCCCGCCGAGCGCGGCGATAAGGTCGCCGGTGCGCACGGTGAAGGTCTTGCCGTCGACCGCTACCTTGGTGGCACACTGGGCCGTGATGTCGGTCCAGCCCTTCGCGGGCTCGGTGCCGGCACGGCCGTCCTTGCCGGTCTGGACGGCGTCAAAGCCGCCGTCCGCGGCCGCCGCCACGTACACGCGCATGCTCGCGGCCACCTTGGAGGGGTCGAGTCCCGCGCTCATGGTGTCGACGAACCGCACCGTATAGGTGTCGTAGGCGGTGAGCCCGGCAGGGACCGTGGCAGAGAGGCGCCAGTACAGGTCGTCGGCGACCGTGGCGTCGGCGGCCTTCTGCCATGCGGCGGTGCTGTCCTCCAGCACGTGCTTGGCGACCTTGGGCGTCGCGGCCTTGGGCTTGACGGTGACGGCGCTGCCGCCCACCAGGGCCATGATCGGCGCGGTGCCGGCCTCGCCCTGGGCGATGGCGTCGTCGTCGGCGACGATGAGCCAGTAGCCGCAGGGCAGCTTGGCCGCCGTGCCCGCGTTAAGGGCCACGAACACGGCGCCAGAGCTCTGGAGGGAACGAGCGAGCTGTGCGCTCAGCGCGCTCGTAAGGTGGGAATCGGTGTTGAGCCACTCGGCAGCTTCCTGCGCGGTGGTCTGGGAATTGGGCATGCTGGCGCTGTGCAGCACAGGCAGCGCGGCGTCGCGCACGGTGTCGCTTGCCCAGGCGAGGTCGGTGGCGATCTTGGCGTCGCTGTCGCCGTCGACGACGTTGGCGCTAAAGATCTGGTAGGCGTCGTAGCTGCTCGCCACGGTGCCGCTCACCGTGATGGAACCGGTCGAGGTCGGCGCGGCCTGCGCGGAAGCGGGGAACACAACCGCGCAGGTGCCGATCAGGAGGGCAAGCAGCGCAAACAAGATCGGGAAGGAGCAAACTTTCTTATTCACGACGCTTACCTCCCTTCGCATTCGCCTTGCGACGAATGTGCATCCAGGCCGCAGCAGCGCAAAGCACCGCCGCGCCGGCAAGGTACGTCAGAGTGACGCCCGACATACCAGAAAGGGGCAAAGAGGTGGAGTAGGTGTTGGTGAAGGTGGGGGTGGAGGTTTTGGTGAGGTTCACTTCTTCGGCACCGACGTCTGCTTTCCAGTTGCCATCGGAGTCAACGGCTCCCTTCCTGTAGGTCACCGCACAGTCGATTCCTCCTTTGGTGTTATCCGTTGCCACAACCGTGAACCTATAGACCGACTGATCAAACTTGTAATGCGAGAAAATCGAGCTATCGTCCTTCTCGCGCATGTAGTACGTGAAGGTCTTGGAAGCGCCACGACCCGTAGTGTCACCAGCAGTGTAGGGACCCTTCGTGATATCAGAGAGCGTGTACGCAATCCCCTTATCAAAGACGAACGGAAGCGTCTGCTTCTTTTTATCGCCAGAGGTCACGGCAGTGCCGACGATGTCTTCGACTCTAAATCTGCTGTCTTTCGCAAGTTGAAGCGTAAACTCCTTCATCTCACCACCCTTAACGACCTTAGTCGCCTTAGGAGTCCAGGAGCCTCTGGAGGTGTACCGAGTGTACTTGTTGGTGAAGGTCTTTCCCCCGTCGGGGCCGACAATCGAATAATAACCTTGGTCGTTCGGTTTCAACGGGTTAGGCGAGTCTCCCAGACTCACGCTTGTGATCTTGTAGTTGTGAATGCAAAGAGGAACCTCCAAGTTTGGATTTTTCCTGCTAGGCACTTTCATGAGTTGCGTTGTGTTGTCCTGAACCTTCACCACAATCTTGTACACGGCTGGATCGTACGTGATGTCGGGATCATTGCCAGCATTTTAGACCAAGTAGTATGTAATCTCATTAGCCTTAACAGCCTTATCAATGTACTGTTCGCCAAGGTCAAAGGTGATGTTACCGCTCCCATCATTCTTGGCGGTTCCGACCAAGGTGCAGCCGCCACTGTTGAATGTCTTGTCATTCCAATAGGGCTCCGTCGCGTCATCCGAATCCATACGGTAGACCGAGAAGGAGAACTTGCCTTTGTGAAAATTCATGTTTTGATTGGTCTGCTGATTGGCCTGCTGATTTATCAGCGCCTTGGTTGCCTTCAACTTAAGGCTCGGTAAGATGTACGTATCCGCAGGCTCGCCTAGGTACAAGTTGCCATTCGACATGATGCCGCCACCATGGTTCCAAGAATAGTTGCCCGTGATGAAAGTTGTCGCTTTATTCCGTACTGCATCAATCGTCGTTTTATCCCTGGTATCAACACCCGAAGACAGACCGATGCTATTTTTTACCTGAGCAGCACCGTTGGCGGGGATGGCAATGCAATTCGTTAGCTCAATGCTTCCCGAATACTTGGCGTCTATATCGCCAAGCATCTTGCCGCTTACCACTGCGACCGGCGTTGTGTGACCTTCCGCCGCGAGGAAGAAATCGGCATGACCACTGTTACGAAAAACATGATAGCCGTTACTATCGGTCGAGTAATAGGCGACCTTGTCTTCTGTCTTACCGCCGCCACCGCCAGAAAGATGGGGGTTACCATCATTGTTATTGTTTTTACTATCGTAAGAATCGGCGTCTCCAGCGTCAGTGTTGCCAAAGATCGCCGTGCCGTCGGTGTTCGTTACCAACGTCTTGCCCGTCGGGCAGACTGCAACGCCACCACCATAGCCACCAGCGGTATTGGTGCTTATATACGAGTTGTATACAAACAGCCTGCCTGCGTCAGCCGCGTTTTGCGAACTACCCTGAACAAAAATACCGCCACCGCCCCAGTCGAAGCGAGACAGGCAAGTGTTGTTGGTAATGTAGACTTTACTTTCTTTAGTGCCGTTACTTTCTTTAGGGCCGTTAATCATCACGTCAACCCTCTGGCCCACTCGGATGCCGGCACCTTCAGATTGGCAGCTCACGTTAGAGGCAATATTTCCTCCCGTAATGTTGAGCCATGTCATATTTGGTTGAAACTTACTGGTAACGTAAACGCCGCCGCCAGCTTCCTCGGAATAGTTGCCAGTAATCTGGCCACCAGAAATGGTGACATGGGCGCCGTTACTGGTGGCAAGCCCAGCGCCACCATGACAACCATCGCCTTTATTACCGCAGAAATTGGCATAGCGATTGTTCGTAATGTAACCGCCGGAAACAGTAACGCTGCCGCCATTTTCGGCCATGATGCCGCCACCATATCCGTTACTGTTAGTGCTATTACCGGAGATTACGCCGCCGGTCACCATGACTGCAGATCCATTGGCATATACACCGCCGCCACTAGGAGCGCGGTTGCCGGCAATTACGCCGTCAGAAATGCTAAGAGTCGAATTTTCGACAGATATTCCTGCGCCGGCAGCATGGTCCGGACAATAACCTCCACAAACGTAACCGCCGTTCATATTGACGGTCGACTTGTTCACCGCGTACACCAGGTTCCGGACATTGCAGTCTTTCTCTTGTGTGAGCACGCCGCTCTCAAGACTGAAATGACCACCGTCATTGATGTTGATGAGCTTCAGGTTTTCATTGCCACCGCACGCCACGATGGCACCTTTAATATCGACGCTATGTTTGAAAAGCGTCTCGGTTGTCTTGGTTATGTCTATTGTACTCGGGGACGATTCGGTCACGTAGTAGGTAAGGCTATACGGAATGCCATCATTGTTGTAAGACAACTCTGCTGCTTTACCATAATTGGTGGGATTTAAGTTCTGGCCCTGATCATTTAGCTCCTGGACTTTGATGCCCTTATCACTCGCTTTCTCAGGATCTTTCTCAGAATCAGAATCCTTAATTAAATCCTTAATTGTAAGTGTCGCGCCACCGGTGATGTTAAACAGGGGCTGGCTCTGATTCGTATATTTAATCTTGTGACCGTTTAGATTTAGTGTGATATTGATAGGGTTGTCGACAGTTTGTTCAAACCCAATCTCTTGGTTGCATTCAATATCGTTAACAAGCTCAAAAGTCGCGCAGCCTTTTGCATCGCGAAGTTTCTCGTTAAGAAGCTTCCCGCTGAGTTCATCCCCACTGTTGATTGTATAAGGCGATTCATTTCCTGCAGTGAGTGCGATTGCACCATCGCCGTTGGCACCATCATCCGCAGACTGCGTGTCGCCCTCGACCTTCGTGTCGTCGGACGGCTGACCCTCGGTGACGGCGTCTTCGCTCGCGCTACCCTCAGCGTCGTCACTAATCTGGTTTTCGGCGTCTTTGCCCGTGGAATTGCCTGCACCGGCCTCCTCGCCCAAAACGTTCTCGTCTGCACCGGCGTCCTCGCCCAAAGCGCTCGCGTCTGCAACGGTCGCCTCGGCAGAATCTACCTGGACATCATTGGCAATGGCCTGCGAGATTGGAGGCATGACGAGCGACAGTACCAGGCTCAACACGGAGGCTCCGCACAAAACGCCTGCCAGTACACGACGCGTCGCTTTTTTACTCTGCTTAGTTTTTTCTGAATTCGCTTTCATCGATGTCTCCTCCCCAAGAGACCGCGATCTTGCTCTTTCACTATCAAACGTATCTGCGCAACCTGTGATTGCGCTCGCGTAGTAATACTATTGTAACTATTGTTTAAACATCCGAGCAACAAAACCGACATTTTTGTAGCCAGTTCTCAATTCTCTTGACATTTACTCAGATTTACTTTCGTTTATTCGCTCTGAAATATCTGTTTCTACTGGTAATTAAGTTAGTTATCAGTTTTTTAATAGCATTTTATTTATTTGCACAACATTTTGCTCAAGAGCAAACATCCTGTGAACGGTCGAAAATCGACCATGAACGGTAGGTCATTAACCGGGAGGAATAGACTACTAAATTGCTGGGAATACTTTTAACTTATCGGTAGTTACAAGCGTAATGTTCAGACAACCATATTTGAATTTTCGCGCAGATTTTAGGCATCAATTCGCCCAAATCGCCAGAGGCCACCGCAAAGGAGCCTGCCCCCTTTGCGGTGGTCCCCCCCCGGCGCTACAACAGATGCTCCTCGATAAAGATCGCGATGCCGTCTTTGTCGTTGCTGGCGGTTACAAAATCGGCGGCGGAGCGGGTGGCATCGCTGCCATTTGCCATGGCCACGCCCACGCCGGCGTCGGCCACCATGCAGGTGTCGTTGTCCGCATCGCCAAACACGCAGATGTCCTGGAGCTCCATGTCGTTGAGCTCCGCCACGCGCACAAGGCCGCGCGTCTTGGACACGCGCGGATCCATGAACTCGTAGAGCCGCTGCGTGGTTTGCAGAGCCGCCGCCTTAACAGTGTTATCGGCAAACGTCGACGCCCGCTCAATCACCTGCGGCATCACCTCGGGCGCCATGGTAAACATCACCTTGGGCTGCGGCTCGCGCAAAAACTCGGCAAAATCGACCACCTGGTAGGGCACGCCGTCGACGCGCGACAGGTGCTCGACGCACGCGTTGCTCTCGGGCACGTAGAACACGCCGTCTCGGGGGCAGACGGGTGTTGCCGGAAGGTCCGCCATGTGCTTGCAGATGCGCGCGCTGTCCGGGCAGCTGCAAGAAGTGCTCATCTGACGCCAGCTGCGCGGAAAAAGCTCCAGATTCAGGGATTGGCAGATTTCGGCCACGGCGGGCGGAAGCGTCCCCTGCAGTAGTTCGGCTACCAAAGCCGGATCGGCCGCGATCGCGTCCAGAAGCGCCTTTTCCTTGTCCGGCGCCCAGCGCGGCAGCGAGATTCTCACCTCGTAGGGGAAATAGGCCGACCCCGACACCAAAGCAAGGATGCAGCGCTCGGTGGCAATCCACTCGCAGCTGATG
>UQSK01000048.1 GCA_900543605.1 uncultured Collinsella sp. | reverse complement strand
CTACACCTATTAAGTCGTCGGCAGCGTCAGATGTGTATAAGAGACAGGGGCGAGACCCCACGATGGCGTTCGGTCCCGTAGCTGCTGCCGCCAAAGAAATCGTCAAAGCTCGATCCGCCGCGCGAACCGGAACCGCCGGTCGAGCGCGTATGCGAGCCGAACACCTTGCCGCCATACATATCCGAGCCCATGCCCGAGCCAAAGGTGCCGTGACGGTCGCCGCGCTTCTCCCAGCCCGTGCCTTCAAAGCCGGCAGAACCGATACCGCTAAACTCGATATCCTCAAACGGAATCTCATTGAGGAAGCGCGAGCGCGGGTTGGCAGAGGTCGAGCCGTAGGTGCGACGCGTGGCCGCATAGGTCAGGAACAGGCGCTTACGGGCACGCGTGATGGCGACGTAGGCCAGGCGACGCTCTTCCTCGAGCTTGCCCGGGTCATCGCTGCCGCCAAAGTCGTGCACGTGCGGGAAGATACCCTCCTCCATGCCGGCCACGAACACCGCCGGGAACTCCAGGCCCTTGGCGGAGTGGATGGTCATCATGGTAATGGCATGCGTCTCGCCGGCCAGGGAATCCAAGTCGGAGCGCAGGGCCAGCCACTCCATGAGTGCCGGTAGCGCCTTACAGGTGAGCGGACCGTAGGTGCGCTCGATCTCGTCGGCATGCACGGCACCCGCCGGTATCTCCGTCGGCGCGGCATACGCGTTGCCCGCGATGGCGGCGGCCAGGGCATCCTGCGGCGAGAGCGCCGGGGCGGCTAGGCTATCGAGCGGATTGGAGCCCGCGGCATCGCGCGCGCCGACGAGCGCCTCAAACGATGATGCCGGGGCAGATGGCCCCGGTTCGGGCGCGGGCGCGCTCACCACGACGGGCTCGGGCTCGGCGCCAGCAGGCACGTCGGCAACACCGGCTGCGCGCAGCTCTTCTAGGCTCTCGAGCGTACCCTCGATATCCTCGTGCGTCTCCTCAAATTCGGCGGCGACGCCCAGGAATTCCTGAATGTTCTCGGCACGGCTCTCGGACTCCATGGTGCCCTCGGCGCGAAACGCCTGCAGCAGGCCCGTCTTATCGACAATCATCTCGACGACGTCCTTGAGCTCGCCGTCCATGCGGCGACCCTCGCGCACTAGCGAGACAAAGCTCGACAGGCCGTTGCGCGCCTTGGCGCTAAACATGCCGGTTTCGGCGCACGCGATCTCGCAAGCTTGGAAGAACGAGCAGCGGTTGTCGCGCGCCAGCTGCTCGATCTTTTGGATCGAGGTTGAGCCGATGCCGCGGCGCGGTGTGTTGATGACGCGCTTGACGCTCATCTCGTCGGCCGGGTTCACGATCATCTTAAGGTAGGCCATGACGTCACGAATCTCGGCACGGTCGAAGAATCGCGTGCCGCCCACGATCTTATAGGGCACGCCCGCGCGCAGGAACATATCTTCGAGAATACGCGACTGGGCGTTGGTACGGTAGAACACGGCGATGTCGTCGTAACTCGTGCCTTTGGCATGCAGTTTCTCGATCTCACCGGCAATCCAGCGGCCCTCGTCGCGCTCATCGCTCGCCTGGAAGGCCTGAATCTTCTCGCCATCGCCCTCGGCCGTAAACAGGCGCTTGTCCTTGCGCTGAGAGTTGTGGCGCACCACGGCGTTGGCGGCGCTCAGGATATGGCCCGTAGAGCGGTAGTTCTGCTCCAGCTTGACGGTCTTGCAGTTTTTAAAGTCCTTCTCAAAGTCCAGGATATTGGTGATGTCGGCGCCGCGCCAGCTGTAAATGGACTGGTCATCGTCGCCCACGACCATGAGGTTTTGGTACTTGGCGGCCAGCAGGTTGGCGATTTCGTACTGGACGTGGTTGGTGTCCTGATACTCGTCGACGCTAATGTAGCGGAAGCGCTCCTGGTACTTGTCGAGCACCTCGGGGCGGGTGCGCAGCAGCTCGAGCGCGCGCACGAGCAGGTCGTCAAAGTCCATCGCATTGGCAGCGCGCAGGCGGCGCTCCAGCTCCAAGTAGACCTGTGCGGCCTTTTTATCGTTGGGGCTATCGGCGGACTTGAGCATGTCCTCGGGGCCGATCATGGCGTTTTTGGCCGAGCTGATCTTGCTGCGGATCATGTTGATGGGGAACTGCTTTTGCTCGATGCCGAGTGCCTGCATAATGTCGCGCACCATGCGCTTTGAGTCATCGTCGTCGTAGATGGTGAACTGACCGGTGTAGCCCAGCAGGTCGGCGTCCTCGCGCAGCATGCGCACGCACATGGCATGGAAGGTGCACACCCACATACCGCGGGTGCCGCTGGGGATGAGCGCTGCCAGACGCTCGCGCATCTCGGCCGCGGCCTTGTTGGTAAACGTGATGGCAAGAACCTGCCAAGGCTTAACGCCCAGATCGCCGAGCATATGTGCGATGCGGAAGGTCAAGACGCGGGTCTTGCCCGAGCCGGCGCCGGCGAGTACCAGCAACGGGCCCTCGGTGGTCAGAACCGCCTCGCGCTGGGCGGGATTAAGGCTGTCGATGTCGACGAGCGGCTTGGTGGGTTTGGGTGCCGGCGCGGGAGCGTCGTAGATGTCGAGCGGAACGAGTTCGGGCTCCGGCGCTGCAGGGGCGGTGTATGCATCGAGCGGCACGGGTTCCGGCGCGGGCGGCACGGGTACCGCGGCGTTCTTTTCCCAGGGCAAGGGCTGGGTCATGGGCGACTCCTCATCTGACGGACGGCGCGCCTGCGGGCGGCGCCATAGTTTGAGCCGTACCAGTATACCGAGCCGCGCGGACACCGACGCAAATCACACCACGACTCCGTGCGCCACCGTCAGGCCCGCCCCAGCGGATTTGGAGCAATGGGGTCAGGTTGGTCTACACCAACCAATTGACAATCACGAAACCGCCGATGTCATGGCAGCAGCAGCGAGCGGTGGCCGGGGCGAACAAATTGGCATGAAAAGGGGCGGCATAGACCTTCTGGTCATGCCGCCCCCTTTGAATGACAAGTTGTCGCCCCGGCCGCCGCGCAGCGTCAACTAAGTTAGAGGCCGAGCATCGGCTCCAGGACAAAGAAGTACGCGAGCACCACGATGCCCAGAATGATGCGGTAGACGCCAAAGCACTTGAAGTCGTGACGACGAACGAAGCCCATAAGCCACTTGATGGCAATGAGCGACACCACAAAGGCGACGACGCAGCCCACGCCCAAGATGGCGATCTCGTTGGTGCCGAAAGTACCGCCCTTAATAAAGTACTTGACCAGCTTGAGCGCACTTGCGCCAAACATAACGGGAATAGCCAGGAAGAACGTGAACTTAGACGCCACCGAGCGCGTGCAACCCAGCAGCAGGCCGCCGATGATGGTGGAACCGGAGCGCGACGTGCCCGGCACCAGCGAGAGCACCTGGAAGCAACCGATACCCAGCGCAGTCTTCCAGCTCAGGTCCTCGAGCGTAGTGATGGAGCCAAAGTCCAGGTTATCATCATCATCTGCGGCGGCAGTCGCAGCGGGCGCGGCAAAATGCGCACCAGCGGGGCGTCCGCCCGTCACCACGGCACGCGAACCAAACGAACCGGCAAGAGCGGCCTGGTCGCGCTTGTTCGCGCGCCAGTTCTCAATCACGATAAACAGCACACCGTACACAATGAGCGCCAGCGCCACGACGGGAGCATTATAGAAATGCTCCTCCATCCAGTCGTTAAGCGGCAGACCGATCGCCGCGGCGGGAATGCAGCCGAGCACAATCTTGCCCCACAACACCCAGGTGTCGCGACGACCCTCCTTGCCCTTGCTGGGAGAAAACGGGTTAAGGTCGTAGAAGAACAGGACGCAGACGGCCAAAATGGCGCCAAGCTGAATCACGACCAGAAACATATTCCAGAACGTCTCGCTCACGTTCATCTTGACGAACTCGTCCACCAAGATCATGTGACCGGTCGACGAAACAGGCAGCCATTCGGTGATGCCCTCGACCAGGCCCATGAAGGCAGATTTTAGAAGCTCGATGATATCCAAAGGGACCCCCTCGTTAGACACCCGCCGATATTGTTCCGCGGACGGTGCGGGCGATGTCCCATTATCAACCGTTGGCGGTGCGACCGCGCCTACCCTTACCAAAAAACTCGCCCGTTCACAGAATTGCGAGCGGTCAAACCCAAATCCTTGGGTATAACTGCAACAAGATAAAGTGTCCGGCGGCCACGCATCCGCGCCCGCCCGATGCACGAGCCCCATGCCCGTGCGATAGACCAAGGAGGAAACCATGAACGAGGGCTACACCAAGGTATTTGTTTCACTCGACGGTACTGAGCAGCAGGATTTTGTGCTCGCACGCGCCATCAAGGTCGCCGCGAACAACGGCGCCAAGCTAATCATCGGCCACGTTATCGATTCCACGGCACTCGAGAGCGCTGGCTCCTATCCGGTCGATCTGGTCAACGGCCTAGAGGAGGCATTTAAGAACTCCATCGCCAAGCAGCTCGAAGAGGCCAAGGCCAATCCCGATATTCCCGAGGTCGAAGTCATGATTCGCGCCGGCCGTATTCGCGAGACGCTCAAGGACGAGATGCTCGACGTGGTCAAGCCCGACCTGGTGCTCTGTGGCGCACGCGGCCTGTCCTCGATCAAGTATGCACTCCTGGGTTCGATTTCGACGTTCCTGCTGCGCAACACCGACTGCGACATCTTGGTCGTAAAGTAGCGTTGCTCCCACCGGCCGCGGGGCCTGCGGGGTTTCCACAGGCACGTCCTCGCCGCTTCGCGGCTGCGGGATGTGCCCTTAGGAAACCCCTCCCGGCCTCGCGGCCTTCGCAGCCTTACTTCAGCGAGTTGTCTGATAGAAAAATGGCGTGCCGCCCCGTTTGGGGCGGCACGTTTTGTTTGAGGCGGCACGTTTTGTTTGGGCGGGCGTCTGTCGTGTGCGTTACTCGAAGTATTGAAACTTGTTGGTTGAGAAGGCGAATGTTACGACGAAGCCTTCGCCCGGCTCCGATGCTGCGGTGACGTCGATGCCCATCTTGGAGCACAGGCGCGCCACCAGGTAGAGGCCGATGCCCGTTGCGCGCTTGGTGGTGCGGCCGTTGTCGCCGGTAAAACCCTTCTCGAACACGCGCGGCAAGTCGGCCGCGCTCACGCCGCAGCCGTTGTCCGCAACGGTGAGCTCGATGCGCTCGCTTGCCAGACCTTCGTCCAACAACGCGCCCGAAAACACAATCTTCACACCGTCCTCACGCGCATATTTAATGCTGTTCTGAATGAGCTGGCCCAGAATAAACTCGAGCCACTTTTCGTCGGTAAAGACCTCAAAGTCGAGGTTCTCGCACACCGGAGCCACGTGCGCCGCGATGAGCTCGCGGGCGTTGGCTTTGATTGCGCCCGTCACCAGAGCCTTGAGGTTCCAACGTCGAATCAGGTAATCGCGCTCCACGACTTCCGAGCGCGCATAGTAGAGCGCCTGGTCGATATAGCGCTCCACGCGGGCAAGTTCGCGTGCCAGGTCATCTACGCGCGACAGGTCGTCTTCGCTGCCGTCCAGGTTTTCCAAAATCAGATGGGCTGCCGCCAGGGGCAGCTTGGCCTCGTGGACCCAGCTCTCGATATAGTCGCGGTAGTCATCGGTCTGGCGCCGGCCTTCCGCCACCTCATCGCATGCCGCCTTGCCCACCCGGCGCAAGACCTCGTACTCGAGCTCGCCCTCGGCATAGGTCGGGCATTGCACCATCTCCTGCACCCATGCGGGACTCTCGAGCTCCTCGGCCGCACGCTCCAGCTGGCGCAGAAAACGACGACGGCGCGCGTGCTCGATCACGATGCCGAGCATACCAAAGATAAAGGACACGCCGACCGCCACGACCACGATAGAAACGGGTGCGCCGGCGACCGTCAGCACAAAGCAGCTCAGCAGCACGCCGCACGTCCACACGGCGACGGGAAGCAGCGCATCTTTAAAGAACTTGCCAAACGACATAGCCGGCCCCTAGACCGAATAGCCCTGGCCGCGGTGCGTTGTCAAATACCCCTTGATGCCGATTTTTTCGAGCGTGGTGCGCAGGCGGTTGATGTTGACGGTAAGCGTGTTGTCGTCCACGAAGGCATCGGAGTCCCAGAGGTCCTGCATGATGGCCGAGCGCGAAACGATCTTGCCCGCGCGGCTTAGAAGCAGCGAGAGGATACGCAGCTCGTTTTTGGTGAGCTCGGCGCTAGTGCCGGTTTGCGTGTTAGTGACCATGGAGCGGGCGAGGTCGAGCTCCAGCCCCTTGTGGACAAGTGTGCTGCGTTCGCCTGCCGCCGCGGTGCGGCGCAGCAGTGCGTTGATGCGCGCCACGAGCACGCGCGCGCTATAGGGTTTGGGAACAAAGTCGTCCGCGCCGAGCGTCATGGCCATGACCTCGTCGATCTCGGTCGTGCGCGACGTGAGGACGATGATGGGAACCTCGGATTCGCGGCGAACCTCGTGGCAGATATGCTGGCCGTCCTTGACGGGAAGCGTGAGGTCGAGCAGCACCAGGTCGGGCGCGGCGGCGAGAATATCGTGCGAGACATGCTCAAACGATTCGCAGGCCTCGACTTCAAACCCGGCGCGGGCAAGGATGTCGACAAGCTCACGACGAATGGGCTCGTCGTCCTCAACGACATAGATCAGCGCCATGTGTCCTCCCATTTCGCGTAACTTGCACCTTCCACACCATTATGCCCACGGCGTCGCGGCTATACGACCCCGTGGGCACCTAATATGACAAAAGTGTTCGGTAGCCTTGAGAGAAAATAGGGGCCCTCGGTCCTAAACCGATCGCCCCCATCACTTCGATCTCGAGCCTCTACTCGAGCGTACGCATGTACGCAGAGATGGCATCCAGGCCCTTCTGCAGGTCGTCGGTGTTATCGGAGTATGCATAGCCGATACGCATGCTCTTGGGCTCCTCGAAGCAATCGCCCGGGGTAACGAGCGCGCCAGACTTCTTAATCATGTCGATGCAGAACGTCCTGGAGTCGATGTCGTAGTCGTAATACACGAGCGCGGTGGCACCCGCCTCGGGCTTGACGAACGACAGGTGCGGCTCGCTCTCGACCCACTTCTCCAGAACAGCAAGGTTCTGACGGACGATGCGACGGCTGCGCTCAAGGATCACGGAAGCGTTGCCCAGAATCAGCTCCGCCACCGTCGCGCTGAATATGCCGGCGGAAATCAGGTTGTAGTCGCGATGCGAGAGCAGCGCGCGACGAAGTTCCGGGCTCTTGGTGACCGCCCAGCCCAGACGCAGGCCGGCGAACGACCAGACCTTGGACATGGATGCGGTGACGACGGCCTTGTCGTACAGGTCGATCACGGACTCGCAGTACTCATCCGTCTGAGTAAGCAGACGGTAGACCTCGTCGCAGAGCAGCCACGCGTCGTGTTTGCGCGCAACCTCGACAATCGCCTTGAGCGTATCGGTGTCGAGCAGGGCGCCCGTGGGGTTGTCCGGGTTATTGATGCAGATGAGCTTGGTATCGTCGGTCACCAGGGCATCGAGCGCGTCGACGTCGACGTGGTAGCCGTTCTTGCGATCGAGCTGAAGGATATCGACCTTCGCGCCGCACATCTCGGGAATCGAGTAAAGCTGCTGGTAGGTGGGCTTGACGGAGACTACGTGATCGCCCGGTTCGACGAGCGTGGAAATAACCAGGGAGTTGGCACCGGTCGCGCCGTGCGTGGGCACGATATGCCCGGGCTCGACCGTCTTATAGAGACGCGCGACCCCCTCGAGGAAGTCGGGCTGCCCCTCGATGTCTCCGTAGGTGAATCGGCGCGAGCACAGGCTATCGAGCCACGCCTTCTTGTCGGTGTTCGTAAGCTCGAACAGCTGGTCGAGCGTGAGGGAGTAGACGCACGTCTCCGCAACGTTGTGGGTGCACTTGGTCTCCCACTCGTTCATCCACTGCTCGACGGCGAAATCCTTGATCTGCATTGTCGCTTCCTTTCCTTGACTTTCTTACAGTTCCACCACGGTGCCCAGCCCCACCTCGACGGCGCGGTCGTAGGCGATTTTCGATGCCGAAAGGTCCTGAACGGCGATGCCCGACGTATCGAACACCGTCACCTGCTCGTCATCCGAACGCCCCGTAGCCATGCCGGCGATGACTTCGCCGAGCTCCGCTCTGATGTCCTCGGGCGTGATGGCACCCTCGGCAACCGGAATCTCCAGCTCACCGGACGCGACCGATTGCTCGCGGTCGTCGACGTAAACAGCGGCACGGGCGACAAGCGCCGAGGCGAGCTCCTGCTTGCCGGGCATGTCGGCACCGACGCAGGAGATATGCGTACCGGGGCGCACCCATGCATCGGGGATGATGGGCTTGGTCGCCGGCGTGATCGTCACGATAATGTCGGCCTCTGCCGCGGCACCTTGGCCGTCGGCCGTCGCCTCGATGGAATAGGTGGATGCCTCGCGAACATGCTCGCAGGCGCCCAAGATATGGGCGACTTCGTCTCGCATGCGCTCGACGCGGGCCTCGGGCGCGGCATCGGAAACCGGCTCCCACACCTTGACCTCACTCACTTTGGGACAGGCGGCGAGCACGCCCGCCACCATATAGGTGCTCATATGGCCGGCACCCGCAACAAGCAGCTTGGACGCATCCGCCCGAGCCAGCCACTTGGCACCGAGCGCAGCGGCGGCACCGGTGCGAAGCCCAGTGACGGCGGAGGCATTGAGCAGCGCCAGCGGCTCGCCCGTCGCGTTGTCGCACAGCAGCGTGGTGCCAAAGATCTCGGGCAGTCCCTTTTTAGAATTCTGAGAGAACCACGCAGTGAGCTTGAGACCGAAGAGGCCGCTTCCCGCCAACTCGCCCGAGCGGATATCCATATCGGCCACGCCGGGTTCGAACTGCTCATATACCATCGGCCACGCAACACCCTTGCCCGTTGCCTTCTGGCGATACGCCTCCTCCACGGCAGCGATTGCATCCTCGATCGTCAGCACCTTGGAAACTTCCTCGGCCGAAAGCACCACCATATGCCCCATCATCGCTCCTCTCAGCGAAAGTTTTACGTTGCTTCACTGTACGGTTTAGTAACGATGCCGCCAAGGATCATTTCTTGTTGGAATCTACAACGATTCTCAATCTGATTTTTCGTTTTATCAGCATGTATTTGAACTATTTCTCGCATCAACAGCATACAGATGTGCGATTATCCTATTTATACCTGTACTTATTGTAGTTATTTACAAGGTGATGTTGATGCTATACACCATCTCGGACTTCTCACGGGAATATGAGGGGTCAGTCCGTCTAATCGCCGGCAGCGATGGCGTCTCGCGTGCCGTATCCGGCGTCGGGATCCTCGATTATGAACTCATGCCCGGCCTCAAGAACAAGTACCAGCGCGTCAACTTCAGCCCAGACGAGATCGTCCTCAGCACCTTCCTCTATGCGAAGGACGACCCGTACCTCATCACTGAAGCCGTGAAATACCTCGTCGCCAAGAGGACGAGCGGTCTTATCATCAAAAACGTCCTGCACATCCCGATTCCCGACCAAGCCATCCGCTACGCCAACGCGCGGCACTACCCGGTCTTTCTCACGACCGACGACTCGCTGTTCTTTGACAGCGTCATCTATGAAGTCAAACGGCATATCGAGCAGCTCGCGTCCATCGACTTCGCACAGCGCGAGATCGATGCCCTGAGGACAGACGTATCGCCTGAGTCCATCTGCCGACGCATCCGAGGCCTCAACCCGTCATTTCTGGACGAAGCGGTCGCCCTGTTCGCATCGTTTGCAGAGCCCCTCGACCCGCGTACGTTTTTGCAAATCGAACGTCTCTGTGCAAAATCGACCCTCGCCGGATGCCACAACATGCTGGCGCCCTATGACGGAGGTTTGCTATTCGTAGCGACAAGCGACTCGGAGCAGGCGCTCGATGTGGAGCGAATCGTGCAGGCGCTCACGGAGCTCATCGAGGCTAGCGGTATCGATGGTGGAGCGGAGGGGCTCGGCATCAGCGATATTCTGTTTGGAGACGAGGCTGTGGCACAGGCGATCTCGCAGGCGATTTACGCACAGCGCCTATCTTGTCAACGAGCCGAGGGTCCCGTCCGCTATACGCAGCTCGGCATCCTGAGAACCGTGATGCCTTTTGCGGAAACCCCGGAGATGCGATCGTTTTCGGAGGCGATTCTCTCGCCGATACGCGAGCATGACAGTGAGCATGGCAGCGAACTGGAATCCACACTCGCCGCATTCATCGAGAACGACCGACGTATCGAGCGAACCGCCAAGCAGACGAGCCAGCACCCGAACACGATTCGATATCGCCTCGATAAGGTGACGGCTCTCACCGGGCTGAGCTACAAATGCGCCCCGGAAATGGAGCAGCTGTCGCTCGCCTACGCCATCGAACGCGCTCGCTCGCTTCAGTAAGCCCACCCCGCCTTAGGTTAGGAGCGGCGGGCACGGAGCTTTTCGTAGCCTTCGGCGAAGAAGGCGACCGTGGCGGCGTCGGCCTCGGTGGCGTCCGTCTCGGTCGCGGGGACCACGCCGTGCTCGTCGCTCACTAGGAACAGCGCGCCCTTAAGCTGCGCGGGAATGTCTACGCGCGTGACCGGGATGCCCTTGGTCTGGGCCAGCTGCTCAATGAGCGTCGCCGTACCGCACAGGCACTCGTCCGCCGGCGCCACGAAGGCAAGCTCACCGTTGTTGACAGCGGCGAGCAGCTCGGGTGCCACGCCAGTCTCGTCGGCCTCGGAGCGGGCCTCGGCGGAGCGGGCACGCAGCGCCTTGGCCGACGTATCGGCGAGCGGCTCGTACTCCCCCACCGTCATGGCGGCATTGCCGTTGATGTCGATCACCAGCATGAGTACACCGTCGTGTGCGGTGTAATCGCCCTCGGCAAGCGACCACTCAACGTGCTGCTTGGCCCAGCTGAGCATGTTATGGGTAAGCGGCTCGCCCTGCACCAAGCGCTCGGACAGTGCGCGAATGTGGCGGTTGAGCATGGGCACCTTTTTGTTGGACATGCGCCAACGACAGACAAGCGCGGGCTTGTCGAGCGTAAACTTCTCGACCGCCTCCTGATTGGCGCAAAAGTCCTCGTACGCACGCTGATCCTCGGCATTGCCAAACAGCTCGGCATCATCAATCTGGGGCATGGTCATACCTTTCGTGTTAGTCATTCCGTCCTCTTATACCAAAAAGACGGCCCTCCAAACGGAGCAGCCGTCTTTTGCGGAGATTATTTTGTCCCAGGGCGGAACTTAGTGACGGAAATGCCTGGCTCCGGTGAACACCATCGCGATGCCGTGCTCATTGCAGGCCTGGATGCTCTCGTCGTCGCGCTTGGAGCCGCCGGGCTGGATGATGCAGGTCACGCCGTGCGCGGCAAGCACGTCGACGTTGTCGCGGAACGGGAAGAATGCGTCGCTTGCACAGGCAAAGCCGCCCTTCTCCACGCCCTCGCGCTCGCAGAAGTCCTCGGCGCGCTCGCAGGCAAGCAGTGCGGAGTCAACGCGGTTAGGCTGACCCGGGCCCATGCCAATGCCGGCCTTGCCCTTGGAAATCAGGATGGCGTTGGACTTAACGCCCTTGCAGACCTTCCAGGCAAACTCGAGCTCGGCCATCTCGGCGTCGGTGGGCTTGCGGTCGGTGGGGAACGTAAAGGTCGCGGGATCCTCGGTCACGTGGTCGACTTCCTGCACCAGCATGCCGCCGTCGATGGAGCGCAGCTCCACCTGGGCGCCATGATCCACGCCGCCGGTGGCCAGCACGCGCAGGTTGGGGCGCTTGGCCATGCGCTCGAGCGCCTCGTCGGTGTAGCTCGGGGCGATGATAACCTCGACGAACTGCTTGTTCTGATCGGCAAAGTGCTCGACCAGCTCATAGGGAACCTCGCGGTTGCAGGCAATGATGCCGCCGAAGGCGCTCTTGGGATCGCAGGCGAAGGCGCGGTCGTAAGCGGACGTAATGTCCTCGGCAACGGCGGAGCCGCAGGGGTTCTGGTGCTTGAGAATCACGCAGGCCGGCTCGTCGAACTCGCGGACCAGGTTCCAAGCGGCATCGGCATCCAGATAGTTGTTGTAGCTGAGCGGCTTGCCCTGGATCTGCTCGGAGCCAACGAGCGGGAACTGCGAGCTCGCGGTGTTCTCGCAGCCCTCGGCAAAGCGGTAGACCGTAGCCTTCTGCTGAGGATTCTCGCCATAGCGCAGGTCGTCGACCTTCTCCAGCGAAATCTCGAGCTTGGCAGAGGTGTCCGCCACGTCGCTTGCCTGGGCGGCAAGCCAACGGGAGATAGCCGTGTCGTAGGCGGCGGTGGTCTGGTAGACCTTCACCTGCAGGCGACGACGGGTGGAAAGCGTGGTGCAGCCACCGGTCTCGTGCATCTCGGCCAGGACGGCATCATAGTCGGCAGGGTCGGAAATGACGGTAACGCTCGTGGCGTTCTTGGCGGCAGAGCGCAGCATGGAGGGGCCACCGATGTCGATGTGCTCGATGGCATCCGCGAAGGTGACCTCGGGGTTGGCGACGGTCTTCTCGAACTCGTACAGGTTGACGACGACCAGGTCGATCAGCTTAATGCCGTGCTGAGCGGCCTCCTGCATGTGCTGCTCGGAATCGCGGCGGGCCAGCAGCGCGCCGTGGACCTTGGGGTGCAGCGTCTTGACGCGGCCGTCCATCATCTCGGGATAGCCCGTGAACTCCTCGATGGGGGTTACGGGAACGCCCGCGTCCTCGATGGCACGAGCCGTGCCGCCCGTAGAGATGATCTCGACGCCAAAGTCGTCAACCAGCGTCCGTGCGAAATCGACGACGCCCGTCTTATCGGTAACCGAAATCAACGCGCGTGCGATCTTCACATCAGATCCCATGCAGTCCTCCTGTCTGGTACGCCGCCGTGCTCTGTGAGTCGGTGATACGTCGATCTGCAGCGCTCGCGCAGCGGCATTGAAAATACTGATTCAATGTAGCGCATCGAGCGCGACGATGCACCCCGCAACGGGCGCATGTGCAGAAAAAGTTTGCGAGCGGAGGGGATGGGCACGGCACCGGGCACGGTGAGTTCATGGAACACAGGGGCACCATAATTTGATGCCAATGGCGTGGTAGAACTGTGCTCGATATGCATCCGCAAAAGAAAGAGGCACCATGGTCTCGCGGGTTCTCTACCGACCGTTTGATACCGAAGACTTCGACGCCATCGCGCTGATTTTGCAGCAGCTTTGGCATAACAATTCGGATAACGATGAGTACAACCGCCTTGAGGCCGCGTGCGACCTCGCCTACTGCCTTTCGTCGTCGACGTTTTCACAGGTTGCGGTGATTGACGGCGAGGCGCGCGGCATTGCACTTGCACGCGCAGGACAGAACCCCGGCGTCACCATCAACGAGCATTGGATGGATACCGAACGCGCGCTGCTATCGCAGATGCGTGAGCTGGAGCCCGATGCCTGCGCCGAGTATCTCTCGTTTGTGCGCGCAACCATCCGAACCAACAACCGCCTGCTCGAGAGCAGCCCGTTGCCGCACGACAACGAGGTCACGCTGCTTGCCGTGGATCGCGATGTCCATGGCCTGGGCGTTGGCACGGTTCTGCTCGATGCCGCGGTCTCGCACCTGTCCTCGCTTGGAGCGACGAGGGCGCACCTGTACACCGACTCCAACTGCTCGTGGAAGTTCTACGAGCTGCACGGCTTTAAGCGCACGGCCACGCACCGCGCCAACCGCGAAGAGCGCCGTCACGACATGCCGCGCGAAAGCTTCCTCTACGAACTCGACCTAACAGCCTAAACCCGGCAGCCATACCTAGTCATTTAGGAACGTCCCCAGTGACTAGTCGTTGGGGACGACCTCCGTAGGTAGCGCATAAAAAGGGGATGGGCTTCCCCGACGGCTGTCGAGCTGTCTCATATACACATCTCCGAGCCCACGAGACGCGTAGTAATCTCGTATGCCGTCTTCTGC
>UQSK01000047.1 GCA_900543605.1 uncultured Collinsella sp. | reverse complement strand
AAGTCGTCGGCAGCGTCAGATGTGTATAAGAGACAGGAGGCATCCCAGCCGGCATCCAGGTACAGTGCGCCCACGAGCGACTCGTAGACGTTCTCGAGCGCAGAATGCAGGCCGCGCGCACCGGTACCGGTCTCGGAGGCACCAAAGATGATGATGTCGTCGATGCCCAGCTCGTGAGAAACCTCGGACAGCGTGGCGCCCGAGACGAGCGACACCTTCAAGCGGGTGAGCTTGCCCTCGTCAAACTCGGGATAGGACTCAAACAGGGAGCGTGCGACCACGGCGCCCAAAATGGAATCGCCCAAGAACTCAAGGCGCTCATAGCTGGCAGAAACCGGCTGGCCCTCGACTGCCGAGGGATGCGTAAGCGCCGCGCGCAGCAGCACCTTATTGTTGAACTCGTGGCCCAAGATTTCCTGGGCGCGCGTAAGTCGGTCGGATAAAGCCAAGACTTAGGCCTCCTTGGCAGCTTCGATAGCGTCGACGGCGTCGGCGACAGAGTTGAGCGAGAGCAGGGTCTCGTCATCGATCTCGAGGTTGAACTCGTCCTCGATAGCCGTAACCAGCTGCAGGCGCTCGAGCGAGTTGGCATCGAGGTCGTCAAAGGTGGTCTCATCGCTAATTTCGGCAACATCGACGCCCAGAACGTCAGCAGCGACCTCGGCGATCTTGTCGAAGATTTCGGAGCGGTCCATAGCGCTTCCTCTCATAGTGCATGAATACCAAAAGAATGGTACCGCCCGGGCGGTACCAAGACACGGTTCTGATTCTACCCCACGACGTGCGCCGCGAAGCACATAACAGCGCTCTAACTCGCTCTTATAAAACGATACCGTCCATAGAGTTGGCGACATTCTCGACCAGCCCGGCGCGCACGGCTTCGGCCGCCGCGAGCGTACCGTTTTTGACAGCCTCGACCGAGGTGGCGCCATGGCCGATCAGGACCACGCCACGCAGGCCCAAAAGAATCGCGCCGCCCTTGGCGTCGCCCGAAAGCTTGGCCTTTATCTCGCGCATTTGCTTTTTAATGAGAAGCGCGGCGATCTTGGTGCCGAGCGAAGACATAAAGGCACCCTTGAGTTCCTGCAGCAAAAACTTGGCAGCGCCCTCGGTGGCCTTGAGCGCAATATTGCCCGACATGCCATCGGCAACGACGACATCGAAGTTACCGGAGGTGATGTCCGTTCCCTCGCAGTTACCAACAAAGCCGGGAACGGCGGCTTTCATGGCCGGGAAGCAGGCCTTGGTAAAGTTGGAGCCCTTCTCGTCCTCGGTGCCGTTGGCAAGCAGGCCCACGCGGGGATGCTCGATGCCCAGGACGACGCGGGCATAGGCACAACCCATCTGGGCAAAACGAACCATATCGTCGACCTCGACATCGGGGTTGGCGCCCATGTCGCACAGGACCGTCAGGCCGCCGGCACGATTGGGCAGCGCATTGGTAAGGCACGGACGCACCGGCTGCTTCTTGCCCTCGGCCTGATACCTAAACGGCGTCACGTAGGCTGTGGCAGCGGCCGTCATGGCGCCGGTGGAGCCAGCAGAGAAGAACGCGTCCGCGTTGCCCTTCTTAATGGCACGGCAGGAAAGCACAATCGAAGACTTGCGCTTGGTCATCACGGCGCGAATGGGATCGTCATCCATGGCGATAACGTCGGGTGCCTCCAGGGCCTCGACGCGCGCATGGGAGGCGGCAAAGGGATTGACGATTTCGGCGGGGCCAGCTGCCAAGACCTCGATATCGGGATCGGCGGCAAGCGCAGCCTCGATACCATCGAGAACAACCTGAGGTTTCTCGTCTCCGCCCACAACGTCTACACAAACGCGAACGTTACTCATATACATGCTCCTTATACAAAAATGGCCGACTCATTGAGCCGGCCATTGTGGTTCCATTTGGAACGGCATCGCATCCAGAGTATACCGTTACTCGGTAACGATAACCTCGCGGTCCTTGTAGAAACCGCAGCTGGGGCACACGTGGTGCGGAAGCTTGACAGCGCCGCAACGGGGGCACGTGGACTGAGCCGCAGCCGAGATCTTCATGTTAGCGGAACGACGGGTGTGAGTGCGGATACGACCCTGCTTTTGTTTAGGTACGGGCATAGTGACCTTCCTTATGAACTATCCAGTGTGGCGATTACGCGCAAGTAGCGATACTACCACAGTTTTACTCATCAAGCTTGAGATTCTTCAATGCTGCAAATGGATTTTCCGTGGCACCGGCCCATTCTGCCTCTGCCTGGGCGGCGCAATCGCATTGCTCGACGTTGAGATTGCAACCACATGTGGGGCACAGACCACGGCAATCGGGCTTGCAGAGCACCACAAACGGCGTGTCCATAACGACCGCGTCATTGATGGGCTCGCCCAGATCGACGATGCGGTCCTCACCCAGGAGCTCGTAGCCGTCCTCGTAGGCCTCGGGATCCTCGGGCTCCTCAAAGAGATAAAACTCCTCGATCTCGCCGGCGATATCAAACGAGGCGGGCTCCAGGCAACGGTCGCACTCGCCGGTGGCGTGCGCGCGGACCATGCCCGTGAGCAAGACACCGGTACCGGCATTGGTAAAGACAACGTCGTAGTCGATGCCGCCCTGAAGCTGGTACTCCTTCTCGCCCACCGTGTAGGTGGCGACATCGACCCTACCGGTCAGCGGATACGAATCTCCAGGAAACTCGAGCTGCTCGGAAAGATCGACGGTAACGCTCGGGAACTCAGCCATTACCACTGACCATTCTGTTGGGCGGCACCCTCGTTGAGCTGCTGACGGCAACGGGTAACGGTGCCAGTCAGGCTCTTGAGGTTCTCCTCCAGGTGCGTAAAGACCTGCTCTGCGTAGTCCTCGGCAGCATAACGCGTCTCGCGCTCGTACTGCTGGGCACGATCGCGGATGTCGTCGGCCTGCTGCTGCGCAAGGCGGACGATCTCCTGCTCACCGGCAATGGTGAGGGCCTGCTGCTGAGCATCGGCGATGATGGAATCGGCCTGAGCGGCGGCGGAAGCCATAAGCTCCTCGCGCTCCTTAAGGATACGGCGGGACTTCTGCCACTCCTCGGGATAGCTCATGCGGATCTCGTCGAGGATGTTGAAGAACACGTCGGCGTCGATGACCTTGAACTGAGCGTTCTTGCCGAAAGGCGGCTTGGCTTCCTCGATCAGCCCTTCGAGCTCATCGACCAAGCTGACGATCCTATCGCCAGGAAAATTCTCGCCCGGCATCCGGTCTCCTTTCATAGGTAACATATCATCGTGCTAGTTTACCACATGCCACCAGGCAATAAGAAACGTCACGAAAAGCGATGTTTGAGCGCTTCGACCACGTTGGACGGGACAAACGTCGATACATCGCTGCCGAGCGAGGCGATCTGACGAACGACCGAGCTCGAGATATAGCCGTACTGCGGCGCACTCATGACAAAGATGGACTCCAGCTCGCTATCCAGGCGATAGTTAAGGTCGGCCTGCTGCAGCTCATACTCAAAGTCGGTCATGGCGCGCAGTCCCTTGACCACGGCCCCCGCCCCCTGCTCACGAGCGAAGTCGACCAAGAGGCCGGTAAAGGGCAGGACCTCGACGCCGTCGATATCACCGAGCGCCTCGCGGGCCAGCGCCACGCGCTCATCGAGCATAAACGTGGTGCCCACACCGTTTTTACCCTGCGACTCGGCAACAGCGACGATCACGCTGGGAAAGATGCGGCGGGCGCGGCGGATCACATCGATATGGCCAAACGTGATGGGATCGAAGGTGCCCGGGACGATCACGCGGTTGATGGTGTCATTCATGGGCGTCCTCCTGGGATACTGCCTCGTCATTTTCGTTAGCATCAGTGCCGCCGTCCTTGCTATCGCCGACCCAACGAAGCAGGTCGACCGAGGTAATGCCGTAGCGCTTCTCACGTACAGTCTCAAAGCCTGCCGGATGCGCGCCCGCATCGGCGGCGGCATGCTCAAACAGGGCATAGGCACCTGATGTCAGCAGGCCCTGCTGGGCAAGATTCTGCAGCAGCTTCTCGACCGGCTCGGCGCCAAACGCATAGGGAGGATCGAGCAGAACCAGATCAAAGGGACCGCCCGGCACACGGCCGCGCGAGGCACTCGCTAGCATATCGCCCGTGACCACTCGCCAACGCGCACGGTCACGGCAAAGCGACTCGATATTCTTGGTAATGAGCCGCGCGGCGTTGCGATCGATCTCAAACGTCGTGAGCGAGCGGGCCCCACGAGAGAGCATCTCGATACCAAGGGCGCCGGAGCCGCCAAAGGCATCCAGCACACGGACTTCATCCAGATCGAAGTCGAATGCCGACATGACCATAGATGCGCACGCCTCGCGTACGCGATCAGTCGTGGGGCGGGTGACATCGCGACCACGGGGCTCCTCGATCTTACGACCGCGCCATTCGCCGCCGATGATTCTCATCCTCCGCTGACCTCCTTAAAAATGTGTCGATATCGCATGGCGACCGCATCGCGCAGGGGGCGCGTCGCCACGGAGTCAAGGGTGCAAGCATACCGCAAGAGCTCGACCGCGTCCAAATGGGCCCACTCGATCAGCTCCTCGTCGGCATCCAGGTCGACAAAGCGCAGGGTCACACCGCCATGCTGGCGGTACCCAAGGATTTCGCCCTCGTGGCGCAGACGCAGGTCCATCTGGGCGAGCGTAAAGCCATCCGAGGTTTTTTCGAGCGATTGCAGACGATCTTGCGCCGCCGACGCGCCGCCGTTGCCCTTGGAGTGCGTCATGACCAGGCACGTGCCCGACACGCTGCCGCGGCCCACACGACCGCGTAGCTGATGCAGCGCCGCCAAGCCAAAGCGCTCACCGTTCTCGATGACCATGACGGTGGCGTTGGGCACGTCGACGCCCACCTCGACCACCGTAGTCGAGACGAGCACGTCAATCTCGCCACGCTTGAAGGCGTCGATCACGCGATCCTTCTCCCCCGCTGGCATACGGCCGTGAAGGCGCTCGATGGCAAGACCCGGCAACGCCAGACGCAGGCGATCGAGCTCGGTCGCCGTATCGTGCAGCGGCACGGGGACCGTCACGCGGCCCTCGTCGTCGCGGGCGATACCGGGCACGTCCTCCAGCTCATCGGCCGAATCATTCGGCTCCACAAGTGGGCAAATCACGTAGGCCTGCTGACCCTTTTCATGCGCCTCGCGGATGGCGCCATAGGCGAGGTCGCGGCTCGACTCGGTGAGCACGCGTGTCGTCACGCCAGCGCCAGGGACGGGCCGATGGCGGATGATACTCGTGTCCAGATCGCCGTAGACTGAAAGCGCCAGCGTACGCGGGATCGGTGTCGCCGTCATAACGAGCAGGTCCGCACCGGGGCCCTTCGCGCGTAGGGCGTTGCGTTGGCCGACGCCAAACCGGTGCTGCTCGTCGATGACGACAAGCGACAGATGCTTGAACACAACGTTATCCGAAAGCACCGCATGGGTGCCAAAGAGCACGTCAAGCTCGCCGGACTGCAGCTGCTCATGGATGCGCTCGCGCTCTGCGGCCGGCGTGGCGCCCGTCAGAAGCGCCCAGGACATGCCGGCCTGCGAGAGCAGAGGGCCAGTCTTATCGGCATATTGGAGCGCCAGAACGCCCGTGGGCGCCATAACGCAGGCCTGCGTGCCGCTATCGGCAGCCACAGCCAGCGCGCAGGCGGCAACGGCGGTCTTACCGGTACCGACATCGCCCAGCAGCAGGCGGTTCATCACGCGCCCGCCATCGCACATATCGTGCAGGATGTCTTGAAATGCGGCTTCCTGCTCGTCGCTCAGCGAAAACGGCAGGGCTTGCTTGAGCGCGGCCAGGTGCTCGCCCGCGGTGTGGGCATAGGGCACCACATCGACCAGGCCGCCGTCGTTGCGCAGACGCAGCGCCAGCTGCAGGTAGAGGCACTCCTCGTAGGCCAGGCGACGACGTGCGATATCGCGCTCGGCCATGCTCGAGGGAAAATGGATCGATCGAAGCGCACGAGCATTGCTCATAAGGCGACGCTTAACGCGTAAGCGTGCCGGAATGGGATCAAAGGGATTGCCGACGACCTCGAGCGCGCCGCTTACGATGCGGCGCATCCACGCCTGGCTCACGCCATCACTCACGTAATGGACCGGCAGGATAGTGCCCGCGGCACGCCCTTCCTCGAGCTTTTCAAAGTGCGGCGAGGCCATCTGCTTAAAGCCGTAGGCGAACTCGACCTTGCCCATCACCGCTAGACGGTCTCCCTGCTTGAGCTGTTGGGCAATCCAGGGCTGGCGGAAAAAGGCGACCTGCAGCACGCCCGTCTCGTCAACGAGTGAGACCTCGGTCACCTGCATGCGCGGACGCGGCTGCTTTTGGACGATACGGTCGACCGTGGCGATGATCGTGCACACGGTACCGATGGGCGCCATCTCGATGGACCACGAGCGAGTGAAGTCCAGGTAGCGATGAGGAATATGGAGAAGAAGGTCCCCCACCGTCCGAATTCCCAGACGGCGAAGGGCCTCCTCACGTTTACCCGAAACATATTTGAGTCGCGCGATATCCTCGTCGAGCGCATTGCTCTGGGCAAAGCGCTCCGAGACGCGCGGCACGGAGCACAGCTCGGACATAGGCAGAGCCTACTCGATCGAGAAGATCACGGGATAGAGCGGCTGCTCGCCACGATGGGCGTCGATCTCCAGATCGGGCTGAGCCTCCTCGATAGCGTCGACGATCTCCTGGAAGGCCTCATCGGACAGCTCCTCGCCGGCCAGAATCGTCAGAGCGTCGCCCTCCTCTTCCTCCTGCATGCGGTTGATGCAGTCGAGCGTGACCTGCTTCACGTCGGAGCCGACCACGTCGATGGAGCCGGCAATGATACCCATGACGTCACCGGAGTGAATCGGAGAGCCGTCAGAGGCACTGGAGTCGCGCACGGCGCGGGTGACCTCGCCATCGCGAACCTCGCTGATGGCGTCGACCATAGCGGCGACGGCATCCTCGAGCTCGGAATCGGGCAGGACCGCAAACAGCGCGGAGAACGCCTGCGGGACGGTCTTGGTGGGAACGACGGCAACCTTCTTGTCAGTGCAGGCAGAAGCGGCAGCCTCGGCAGCCATGCGGATATTGCCGTTATTGGGCAGGATGATGACCGAGGTCGCGTTGACCTGGTCCACCGCGCCCAGCAGGTCGGCGGTCGAGGGATTCATAGTCTGGCCACCGGACACGATCACGTCGACGCCGAGGGACTTGAGGATGTCGGCCTCGCCGGAACCGGCGGCAACGGCGACAAAGCCCAGCGCCTTGGCGGGCTCGGCGGCCTTTTCCTGATCCTCATGGATCTTGGCGGTACGGTCGTGGGCCTCCATCTCCATGTTGTGGATAAAGACCTCATAGATCTGACCGAGCTGCAGCATGTGCTCGAGCACCAGGTTGGGGGTGTTGGAGTGCACATGGATCTTGTAGTCGGGATAGGCGCCCACGAGCAGCTCACAGTCGCCCATGGAACCCAGGAACTTAAGGCACTCGTCCTCGTCAAACGGGGCGTCGGCCTTAAAGAGGAACTCGTTGCAGTAGCGGAACTCCGAGCCCTCCCAGTCGTCGTTGGCCTCGATCTCAACGCGACCAAGGGCCGCGTCGCGGGCAGAGCCAGCGGAATCAAACGTGGCGGAGAAATCCTCGACAACGGTGCTGCGGCCAAGTGCTGCGGCCACGAAGTTCTCAAGGAAGATGGCAAAGCCGAAGGCACCGGAGTCGACCACGCCGTTCTCTTTGAGGACGGGCAGCAGGTCGGGCGTGCGGGCGACGGACTGATAGGCCTCGACGACAATGGCATCGAGCGCGTCCTCGGCCGAGAACTTCTTCTTCTCGCACTCATCGGCCTTGGTCGAGACATCACGCAGGACCGTGAGGATCGTGCCCTCGATGGGTTTGCGGACAGCCTGGAAGGCGACCTTGACGGCGCGACGGAAAGCGAAGGCGATGTTGGCAGCCGTAATAGGCTCATCGGCAGAGACAAGGCCCTCGGCCACGCCGCGCAGAATCTGCGACGTGATGACGCCGGAGTTACCGCGGGCGCCCATCAGGGAGCCGTGAGTGATGGCGCCGGCGATGGCCTCCATGTCGGCGTCGGCAGGAAGGGCGGAGAGCTCCTTGGTCACCGAGGCGAGCGTGAGCGACATGTTGGTGCCGGTATCGCCGTCGGGTACGGGGAAGACGTTGAGCTTGTTGATCTCCTCGGCCTTGTCGGAAACGGCAGCCGCAGCGATCGGAAAACAGGTGCGAATGGTCTTTGCAATCATGAGTGGTGAAATCTCCGTGTTCGGATGCTAGTTCAGACGGCTCTTGAGCGCGTCGATGTGAATGCCGATCTTAAGGCTGGCGGGATCGATCTGGGCGATCTCCTGCAGGGTGAAGGCAACGGAGCTCGAAAGATTGTGGCAGACAGACTTCATGTTGACGCCGTTCTCGAGCACGACGTGAAGATCGACCGTAAGGCCGTTCTCGTCGGCGGAGACAAGCACGCCCTTGCGGAGGCGCTGACCGGCAAGGAGGCGCACGCTCTCGGCGCCCTGGAGCTGCTCAGCCATACCGACGACGCCATAGCACGTCATCGCGGCATAACCGGCAATATCGGCAATAACGTCGTTCGAGACGCTCAGGCTGCCGTTAATGGTCTCAGACACAAGAATCTCCTTATCTGGTGCTCGCGGCACCATCTCGTGGGAGCAATCATCGCATTATTCTACAACGACCGCGCCATGTTGAGGTGGCGAGCCTCGGGATTACATCCTCGACACGAAATGTTGATACGGTAACGTTCGCGAACGGCGATCGCGGCATGAAAAAACCCGCCGCATAAGCGACGGGTTTTACAACCTGGCTCCCCGGGTAGGACTCGAACCTACAACAGCGCGGTTAACAGCCGCGTGCTCTACCATTGAGCTACCGAGGAATAGGTGCGTGCTCTCAAGCAACGAAGTTTATTATACGGACGAATCAGCTTAGGGCAAGAACTTTTTTAAGAAATTTTCCGACCCAGTCATTGGGGACGTTCTTAAATGACTAGTCATTCAAGAACGTCCCCAATGACTACATGAAAGCGCCCCCAAGCGAATGTGCTTGAGAGCGCTTCTTGCTTGACTAGCTTTCGATATAGTCTTTGAGCTTGCTCGAGCGGCTGGGGTGGCGGAGCTTGGCCAAGGTCTTGGACTCGATCTGGCGGATGCGCTCGCGCGTGACGCCAAACTCGCGACCGACTTCCTCGAGCGTGCGAGGATGTCCGTCGACAAGGCCAAAGCGCAGCTCGATAACCTTGCGCTCACGATCGGCAAGCGAATCGAGCACCTGGGTGAGCTGCTCCTGCAGCATGGAGAAGCTGGCCGCATCGGGAGGAACGATGGCCTGGGAGTCCTCGATGAAGTCGCCCAGCTGAGAATCCTCTTCCTCGCCGATGGGAGTCTCGAGCGACACGGGCTCCTGCGAGATCTTCTGGATCTCGCGGACGCGGTCGGCACTCATGTCCATCTCGGCACCGATCTCCTCGGGGGTCGGGTCGCGGCCCAAGTCCTGAAGGAGCTGACGCTGCACGCGGACGAGCTTATTGATGGTCTCGACCATGTGCACTGGAATACGGATGGTACGGGCCTGGTCGGCGATAGCGCGCGTGATGGCCTGACGGATCCACCACGTGGCATACGTGGAGAACTTAAAGCCCTTCTGGTAGTCGAACTTCTCGACGGCGCGGATCAGACCGAGGTTGCCCTCCTGGATCAGGTCCAGGAACAGCATGCCGCGACCGACATAACGCTTGGCGATGGAGACGACCAGACGCAGGTTTGCGCTGATGAGTGCCTGCTTGGCTTCGAGGCCCACGTTCTCAATGCGCGTAAGACGACGCATCTCGGCACGCGTGAGTTCGAGCTCACCAGCATCGGCAGCCTCGAGCTTCTCGGTGGCCTCAAGACCTGCCTCGATCTTCATGGCCAGATCGACCTCTTCGGAGGCGGTCAGCAGGTCGACCTTGCCGATCTCCTTGAGGTACATACGGACCGGATCGCCGGTCAGCATCACCGTGGAGGCATCGATGCCGCGCACGCGCGAACGCGAACGGGACGTGCGCACGGTGCGCTTCTTCTTGCTCTTGGAAGAACCCATCTCGGCGTCGGCCTGACGGGCCATCTTGAGCTCGTGATCGTCAAGCGAGCCGGAATCGTGCTCATCGTCGTCATCGAAATCGTCGGTATCGGTATCGTTATCGTCATCGTCGACGTCCATGGGGGCGTCGTCGTTACCGCTCGCGGAGATAATCTGGATGCCGCTGTTGCGCAGCGCGGAATACACCGCAGTGAGCTGCTCGTCAGAAACATCGATATCCTTCAGGGCGACCTGAATCTCGTCCTCGGTTACCGAAGTCCTGTTTGAGCCGTTGCCCATGAGCTTTGCAACGTAGGATTCCAGCCCAGTACCCGTGCTCTCAGTCTTTTTTGGCACAGATTCTCCCTTCATAGTCCACAGGACTCAATACTTTAGCACACACATAGACGTCTATACCCAAAAAGAGGACTGGATATAGGCGAGAATACGCTGGTTGACCACAACATCTAGGCCTGTTCGGTGCCTGCGGCCTCCAGACCGATCAAACGGAACGGGTCCGCCACGCCGCCGATCGACTTTTGCAGCTCGCGTTGACGCTGCGAATCCTGCGCGGCCTGCACGGTCAGCGCGCGACGGGCCTCATCATCGAGCGAACGGTCCTGGCGCAGCTTGGCCTGTGCGGCACGCATGCGGCGTTTGATGGTGTAGAGCTCGAGCGTATCGAGCATAAACACGATGTTCGTCTCGGTGGGGTGCTTGCTCGTCGCCGAGATGCGCCCGGCACTCACAAGCGTTGCTGCATCGGGACACACTGAGCGCGCCGCATCCATGCAGGCTGCAGGATCGGTTCCCGGCGGCGTTGCCAGAACGGCCCATGCGATGGACTCGTGACGTGGGTCAACCCACTCGATGGAGCAGATGCGGTCGGCATACGTGCGGAACAGGTCGGGGTAGCTCGTGAGCATGGTCAGCAGCTCGCGCTCCCCTGCCAAGGACTTGCGCTCTAGATCGGTAAGAACCATCGGCGCCGCCGCAGCCGGTGCGCCCGAACCATCAGCCACAGGCACAGCGCCCATACCATCAGGCACATCGATCGGCGGCAAGTCGTCAACGACCTCCACTGGTGCAGCGCCATAGACATCGAGCGGGACGTAGTCGTACGGTTCTTCCTCGACCGGCGCCGCTACGGCCGGAGTCGCACCCGATGCCCAGGCACCACGAGATGTCCCCTGCGAACCAGACGACCGACCGCCCGCGCTACCAGATCGCTCAGCCTGCGCCCGCTGGCGTTCATAGTTCTGCTCACGACGTCGTTCCGCATCCTCGCGCTTGGCGACATCGCGAAACACACGACCCGAGCTCGCGCGCACCGTCTCCAGATCCAAACCCAGCAGATCGGCAATCTGGATAAAGTACGTATCGATCATATAGCTGTCACGAAGCGGATAGATGAGCGTCAGCGCATCCTCCAGCGCCTTGGCACGACCGCCCGGCGTGGTGATGTCGCTCGACTCCTGCAGCGAACGGTAGACAAAGTCCATAAGCGGCTCGGCAGCGTCGATGCGCGCCTGCAGTGCCTCGCCACCATGCGCCGTAATGAACTCCATGGGATCGTTGCCGTCGGGTAGCACCACGCAGCGCAGATCCATCGAATCCCGCTCGATAAACTGAATCGCGCGACGGGCGGCCTTTTGACCGGCGGCGTCGCCATCGAACATATACACAATGCGCTTGGCAAAACGGGTGAGCGTCTTGACGTGATGCTCCGTGAGCGCGGTGCCCAGCGTAGCGACAACGTTTTTAATCCCCGCCTCCCAGCAGGCGATGCAGTCGGTATATCCCTCCACAACGATGGCGGTATCCTGCGCGACGATAAACTCCTTGGCCCAATTAAAGCCGTAGAGGTTTCGCTTTTTATGAAACACGCTCGTCTCGGCGGTGTTGAGGTACTTGGGTTGGCCGTCACCCATGATGCGCCCGCCAAAGGCAATGTTGTGACCCTGCTCGTCAAAGATGGGAAACATCACGCGGTCGTAGAAGCGGTCGGCAAGCTGCCCGCGCCCGCGGCTCACGGCAACATTGGCGTCGATCATCTCCTGCGGGGTAAAACCCGCCTGGGACAGGTGCGACACCAGCGCGTTGCGGCCCGGAGCAAAGCCCAGGCAGTAGCGGCGGCAGACGTCGCCACCCATGCCGCGGCTGGCAAAGTACTCACGCGGACGACCGTCCTTACCACGCATAAGCATGGTGTGGTAGAACTGAGCAGTCTCGGCGCACAGATCGTAGATTCTCGCACGTTTGGTACCGCGCTCGCGGCGATCTCCGGTGTCGTGCAGCTCAATACCCGCGCGATCGGCCAAATAACGGATTGACTCGGGAAAGCTCAGGTTCTCGCGCTTCATGATATAGGTGAAGACGTCGCCACCCTCGCCGCAGCCAAAGCAATGCCACACCTGCGTGGCGGGAATAATGTGGAAAGACGGCGTCTTTTCGCCATGAAAGGGACAGCATCCCCAAAACTCATGGCCGCGGGGCTTGAGCTCAACCGTTTCCTGCACGATGGCGACTAGGTCGGACGCAGCGCGTACCTGGTCTTTTTCCTCATCGCTAATCACGGATGCTCACCCCCTGCTCGCCCAAGTTGTGACGAATATCTTCGATATTACCCTCGACGGTCGCGATCAACTCATCCAGCGAATCGAACAGACGCGAGGGACGCAGCCAGCGCGTAAACGCCAGCGAAACGGAAGAGCCGTACAGGTCGCCCGTATAACCAATTAAATTAGCCTCGAGATGCGCAGATGCTGCATCGTCAGCATACGTTGGCGGCAGGCCGACGTTCACGGCAGCGGGCCACACGGTGTCATCGACCAGCACCAGACCCTCATACACGCCGTCCGCAGGCACCTGAATACCATCGGGAACTTGTAGGTTTGCCGTGGGAAAGCCCATGCCAGAACCCTCGTGACGGCCGCGAATAACACCGCCACGCACCATATACGGACGGCCGAGTAACTCAGCAGCCAGCTCCACATGGCCCTGTCCCAGCTCATGACGGATACGGGTGGCGCAAATGGCCTCGCCGCCCTCGCAAAGTAGGTCGTGACCATACACATCAACGCCATGCACGGCACCCCAGGCGCGCATCTCGGCAACACCAGATGCACCGCCGCGACCCAGCCTAAAGTCGCTGCCAACGCGAATCGAGCGAATGTCAACCACGCGCGACAGCAGCGCAAGAAAACCAACATGGTCGAGTACCGCAACCTCTGGCGTAAAGGGAACGGCCACCACCACATCGACCCCGGTCTGAGCCAAGGCATGCAGACGGTCGGCCGTCGTCATCAATTTTTGAGCGGGCGAAGAGCTCACCACAACGTCCGGGTCGGGATCGAAGGTAACTACGACTGCCTTGCAGCCATGGGCACGGGCATCACGGACAAGCGCCGCAATGAGCTCCTGGTGTCCACGGTGCACGCCATCGAACACGCCAATGGCGATTGATGCGGCACCCAGGTGCTCGCACTCATCAAACGCATCGGCAGCAACGATGCGAGCCTCGTCCGACTCGCCCGCGAAAAAGACACGCGCGAGCTCGCGAGCGGACAACATCATCGAACACCGCCGATTGCCTGCGGAAATACGTGCTCCATAACAAAGCGGCCACCCTCAATGCGGGCGAGCGCCTTGAGTCCCCCATCGAGCACCAACGCAAACGGCGCCTTCAAGGCATCGAAATCGGCAAGCGCACGCTCAACGGGAATGCGTCGGCCGCAGAGCAGGTCGTCGGCAAGATTGCCCGGCAAGTCAACACGCGTGGCGCCCAGAGCCGCAATGGGGTCCAGGGCAAAGCCAGCCGCGGATTCGGGAGAAAGCTCCTCGACCGCATGACAAGCGCCGATGGAAACAACACCGGAGGCCGTACGGCGCAGCGCGGAAATGTGCGCGGCGCTCTCGCAGGCGCGGCCCAGGTCGCGAGCGAGCGCTCGGATATAGGTTTCCTTGCTC
>UQSK01000046.1 GCA_900543605.1 uncultured Collinsella sp. | reverse complement strand
CTACACCTATTAAGTCGTCGGCAGCGTCAGATGTGTATAAGAGACAGGTTTTTGCAGGGGTGCATACTCGACTTATTAGTGCATAGAATCTCGTATAGTGCGAGTAAGATAGTGTGCTGTCCGTTTTGTGTTTAGCAGAGATGTAGTTTGCATAATCTGGCATAATCCTCGCTGCATTTAAATAAAGTCGCACGTAAATGGCGTAGATATGTCTGAGCTGGGGTTCTGTACGCTGAGCGGATAAAAACGACCGTTCACCGTTCCGCTATTTTCAAAATGAATAAAATGAGCGATAAAGAGAATATAAACCTTAATAAACTCGCGTATCGCACGGACGCGGGTTATTAATGGGTTGTAGGCCTTTTACAGAAAGGATTCCAGCAATGTCTAAGCCTCTTGGCAAGCCCGATCGTATTGTCGTCGCCCTTGGCGGCAACGCCCTCGGCAACAACCCCGTCGAGCAGATCGAGGCCGTGAGCAACACCGCCCACGCTCTCCTCGGTCTCATCGAGCAGGGCAACGAGATCATCATCACCCACGGCAACGGCCCGCAGGTCGGCATGATCCAGAACGCTTTCGCCGCTGCCCACGATGCCATCGGTACCCCCGAGATGCCGCTGCCCGAGTGCGGCGCCATGTCCCAGGGCTACATTGGTTATCACCTGCAGCAGGGCATTGGCCGCGAGATGCACAAGCGCTATAAGCGTTGGCACGCCGCCACCGTCGTCACCCAGATCGAGTGCGACCCCGACGATCCCGCGTTCAAGAACCCGACCAAGCCGATCGGCCCCTTCTATACCGAGGAGCAGGCCAAGGAGTTCATGGCCGAGGACCCCTCCAAGGTCTTCGTCGAGGATTCCGGCCGCGGCTGGCGTCGCGTCGTCGCTTCCCCCGATCCCAAGAAGATCGTCGAGGCCGACTCCATCCTCAACCTGCTCGACAACGAGTTCATCGTCATCGCCTGCGGTGGCGGCGGCATCCCCGTCGTCCGCGACTACGAGAACAAGGGCTGCTACAAGGGCGTTCCCGCCGTCATCGACAAGGACCTGGGCGGCGAGCTGCTGGCCGAGGACTGCGACGCCGACGTTCTGTTCCTGCTGACCGCCGTTGAGCATGTCGCCATCAACTTCGGCAAGCCCAACCAGGAGGAGCTCGAGGACCTCACCGCCGATGAGGCCGAGCGCCTGGCCGACGAGGGCCAGTTCGGCAAGGGTTCCATGGAGCCCAAGGTTCGCGCTGCCATCAAGTTTGCCCGTTCCCGCAAGGGCCGCACCTGCATCATCGGCGCTCTGGACAAGGCTGCCGAGACCATGGCCGGCCTCTCCGGTACCCGCATCCACGAGTAGTCTCTACTCTGTTGCCTCTCTCGTGGGCGCCGGGCAAAGCGCCCACAAACTAGCCTCTCTTCATGAGCCCCGCAGTCCGCTCCGGCTGCGGGGCTTTTGCTATTCACCTAGTCATTGGGGACGTTCTTAAATGACTAGTAGTAGGCCCACATGGCTTCGACTTCGTTGAGGACCTCTACGACGCCCCAACGGCGGGCGCTGCGGCTGGCCGAGTTGGGGTCGTAGACGCCAATCTGGTTGGCATCGTCGATGCCGTAGAGCACGATGTAGTGGCCTACGTTGGTAAACGTACCGGGGCGCACTGCGGCGATGACGGGCGCACCCGAGCGAAGTGCTTGGGTAATCGATTCGCGATCGTTATAGAGCTGTGTTCCGTTGAGCCCCAGCTGCCACGCACCGCCTGTCATAAACGACCACTCGGTGGCACCAGTGGGGGCGTAGTTGCCGGCTTCGGCCAGTGCGCATATATCGACCGGCGTCTTATCGGTGTGGCCGGTCTTAAAGATATAGACCATGGTGAGGCAAGTGGGACCGCAAGCGTTTTCGCGAATAGTGCCACCGGCATAGGGCAGCTCCGACCATGCGGGGTCAATTTGGTAGATGTGGGGCATGGCGCCGGCCTGCCATTGCGAGCGTGGGGTCGAGAACGCAAAGGAGTAACCGGGCGCGACGGGAGCTTTAAGCAGCTTGTCCTCGGCAGTGGGCTCAAGACCGGCTGATCCGTGGGAGATGCAGGATCCCAAAAACACAAAGACGAGGCAGGCGGCGATGGAGCAAAGCGCAAGACGTAGGCGGCGGGCCGGAAGCGTGTGGCTTGTGGTATGCGACGCGGGGTGAGGGGCGGAATTGCCGCGATCGCGTTGAGGTCGCGAAAAGGAGCGCTTGACGTAGTAGTCGGTCTTACGACGATCGTAGCGGCGTGGCTGCGATGTGTCGGTCTGGCGTTGGCGTGTGCTCGTGCTCACACGGTCTGACTGCTGCACGGTACGGCTTTGTTGTCGCGAAGAAGCCCCGGGCTGCTCTTGGGGGCGCTGCGGGTTGTCGTTGTCGGAGGTGATTCTGGGCGTTGACGTGGTGCGGCCGGCAAGGCGCACGCTTTGTGGCCGTTGGTCGCCGTCATTGTATCCGTATGCCATTCGAATCACCTTGCCTCATGTGTAACTTGTCTATCCTACATAAAAAGATGCACGACACATGGGCATGTGCGCCAAAAGCCTGACAAATGGTATGAACGTTGCCGCGCCGCGCGCCAAGCGTCACGGCAGCAGGTATTCAAAAGCAGACAAGATGAAAGCGTCCAAGACGAATGACATCTCCCGCCGTTCGTCCCAAAAACGGTGCCGCTCGTTTTGCAGTTCTGCCTTCGGTCGAGCTGCGAGCGGCGCTGCTGCGCCAAGGCCGTATCTTAAAGCCATGGAATAAAAGCGCGCGGCAAAACGGACCGCGCAAGGGGTGACGTCAAGGGGCGTCAAAAAGGAAAGGAGGGGAACAATGGCGGACAAGAACGCAGAAGTTGCAGTCGAGGATAACGGCGGCATGAAGAAAACGCTTTCGCTCTGGAACTTCTTCACCATCGGCTTCGGTGCCATCATCGGTACCGGTTGGGTTCTGCAGGTCGGCGACTGGATGGTCGTGGGCGGCGGTCCCGTTCCCGCTATGATCGCATTCCTCTTGGGTGCAATCTTCCTCGTGCCCGTCGGAGCTGTTTTCGGTGAGCTCACGGCTGCTATCCCCATCTCGGGCGGCATCGTCGAGTATGTCGATCGTAGCTTTGGCCGTACGCTGAGCTATATCACCGGATGGCTTTTGGCCCTGGGCAACGGCATCCTGTGCCCGTGGGAGGCCATCGCAATCTCGACCCTCGTGTCCGAGATGTTCGGCAGCCTGCCCGGCCTTGAGTGGCTGCGCGCCGTCAAGCTCTACACCATCCTGGGCGCTGACGTTTACCTGTTCCCGACGCTGATCGCGCTCGGCTTTGCAACCTACGTCATCTTCCTCAATTTCCGCGGTGCCAGCTCGGCCGCCAAGCTCCAAGCCTTCCTGACCAAGGCCCTGCTCTGTGGCATGCTGCTCGCCATGGGCGTCTCGCTGTTCACCGGTTCGTCGAACAACGCCATGCCTGTGTTCTCCCAGGTCGCCGGCGCTGGCGGCGGTAAGGCCGCCACCGAGGGCACCAGCCTGTTCGCCGGTATCGTGTCGGTCCTGGTTCTGACTCCGTTCTTCTACGCCGGTTTCGACACCATTCCTCAGCAGGCTGAGGAAGCAGCCGAGGGCCTCAACTGGAACAAGTTCGGCAAGATCATCTCCCTGGCACTGCTGGCCGCCGGCGGCTTCTACATGGTCTGTATCTACTCGTTCGGCACCATCCTCGACTGGCATGAGTTCGTTAAGAGCCCGGTTCCCGCGCTTGCCTGCCTCAAGGGCATCAATATGCTTCTGTACCTGGCCATGCTCGTCATCGCCACGCTTGGACCCATGGGCCCGATGAACTCCTTCTACGGCGCCACGAGCCGCATCATGCTCGCCATGGGCCGCAAGGGCCAGCTGCCCGAGCAGTTCGCCGAGGTCGACCCTAAGTCCGGCGCTCCCAAGCTTGCCTGCGTCGTTCTGGGCGTCATAACCGTCGTCGGACCGTTTTTGGGCAAGAACATGCTCATCCCTCTGACCAACGTGTCGGCTCTCGCCTTCATCTTCTCCTGCGGCATGGTCGCCCTCGCTTGCCTGCGCATGCGCTTCACCGAGCCCGACCTGCCTCGTCCCTACGAGGTGCCCGGCGGCAAGTTTGGCATCTCCCTCGCTATCGCCGCCTGCGCCATCATCATCGGCCTGCTCGTGATTCCGTTCTCTCCCGCCTCCCTCAACATGGTGGAGTGGAGCATCGTGATCGGATGGTTGGCTATTGGCCTGGCCCTCATGGCTTTCACCAATTCCCGCAAAAAGTAACGCCTAGCCGGGGCGGATCGGGTGCGCGGAATCCTCTCTTCCGCGCACCGAACCCGGCGCCACTTGGGTAGCTTTGTGAGGCCTTAACCCAACACGGCCTCGCCCACTATATGGATCCATAAGGAGGAACCATGTCCACTAAGTATGCAATCGTTGGCGGCAAGCTCATCGACGGTACCGGTGCCGAGCCGGTCGAGAACTCCCTCGTTCTCGTCGACGACAACGGCAAGATCGAGTACGCCGGCGCCATGCAGGACCTTCCGGAGGGCGTTGAGGTCATCGACGCCGCCGGCAAGACCGTCCTTCCCGGCCTGATCGACACCCACCTGCACTTCTCGGGCAACTTGACCGACGATGACACCGACTGGGTCATGCAGCCGCTCCTCGAGAAGCAGGCCGTCGCCGTCAAGCAGGCCTACGACTGCCTCACCCACGGCCTCACCACCGTCTGCGAGATCGGCCGCTTTGGTATCCAGATTCGCGACTGCATCGACAAGGGCGTCTTCAAGGGCCCGCGCGTTCTGGCCACCGGCCTCGGCTTCTGCCGTGTTGCCGGTCACGGTGACTCCCACCACTGCACCCAGGAGCTCAACAAGGAATCCCACCCCTGGGGCGACCAGGTCGATGGTCCTTGGGATCTGCGCAAGGCCGTCCGTCGTCGCCTGCGCGAGAACCCCGATGCCATCAAGATTTGGGCTACCGGTGGCGGCATCTGGCGCTGGGATTCCGGTCGCGACCAGCACTATTGCTCCGAGGAAATTCAGGCCGTGGTCGAAGAGGCCAAGATGGTCGGCATCCCCGTGTGGAGCCACTGCTACAACAACCACGCCGCTGCCTACGATTCCGTTCGCTTTGGCTGCGAGCAGTTGATTCACGGCTTCGATATCGATGAGCGCACCATGGACCTCATGGCCGAGCAGGGCACCTTCTTCACTCCGACGATCGCCTTCCTGCCCACCTGGTACGCCACCTATCCGCCCGTCTACGTCCCCGAGCTGCACGACAAGTACGAGGGCACCCTGGTCGAGAAGGAACTGCAGCGCAACTACGACTGCCTGCGCGAGGCCAAGAAGCGCGGCGTCGTCATGACGATCGGCTCCGACTCCTTCTCCTTCGTCACCCCGTACGGCACCTGCTCCATCGAGGAGATGTACGAGTTCGTCGACAAGATCGGCTTCACCCCGGTCGAGACCATCACCTGTGCCACCCTCAACGGTGCCAAGATGTGCCACATCGAGGACGAGACCGGTTCCATCGAGGCCGGCAAGTGCGCCGACCTGCTGGTCGTCAACGGTGACGTCGCCGCCGACATCCACGTGCTCAACACCGACAACATGGACGTCATCATGAAGGACGGCTGGATTGTCGAGGCCGGCACCTTCGGCGAGGCAAACAAGTACAGCGCCTAAGCTACCGTTCATCGATGGCTTGATGTAAAACACAGTATTTGATTGCATAATGCAATGGAGAGGGTCGCTTGCGGCCCTCTTTATTGCTATGGGGTGCGTCAGTAAGAAGGAGATGACGGTGGATCTCAATAGGCTGATTCTGGGCAAGAGCTACAACTCTACTAAGGTCTTTCGTACCGCTCAGCATGTGGTTCAAGCCATCTTGCTCGGTATTGTCGTTCCGCTGCTTATCCTGCTGCTCATCTGGGATCTAACCGATAATCCCAATCCCGTTCCGGCCGTTGTCGTCATTGCCGGCTTGGTCATGCTGTGCTTCTTCTTCTCGTACGTCTTTGTCGTTCCCGACGACCTCACATCGAGCGCAACCGACCGCACGCTCGCCATCGCTTCAAAAATATTCGCCTACACGTCGCGCGGCCTTACGCCCGAAGCTGCCCTGGGCGCCTCTAAGATCATCCTGTCCGAAACTATCGCCTCTGCCATCTGCTTTACCGACGGCAAGCAGGTGTTGGCAAGCTGGGGCGAGGATTCGGCAAAGTGCCCCGCGGGCACCCCGGTGGTGCTGCGGACTACGCTCAACGTGATCAACAGTGGTGAGCAAAGCGTGTTTTCGCGCGATGTCTCGACCGAGACGGGTGGCTATTTTCCGCGCCTGCGCGCCGGTATTGTCGCACCGCTTACCGTGCGCGGGCATTGCGTGGGCACGCTCGAGCTGTATTATCCCCGTCTGAGCAGCATCGATATGCGCCAGACGGCGCTTGCCTCGGGCTTTGCCGACCTCATTTCCACGCAGCTTGCGAGCTTTGAGCTCGAGCGCCAGGACGAGCTTACGGCCCGCGTGGAGCTGCGCGCCTTGCAATCGCAGGTCGATCCTCATTTTCTGTTTAACACCATCAGCACCATCGTGTCGCTCGTACGCACCGAGCCGGACAAGGCCAGGTCGCTGCTGATCGACTTTTCCAATTACTACCGTCAGACGCTTTCTGATTCCGATACCCTCACAACGCTCGAGCACGAGGTGGAACAGGGCACTCGCTATATCAATCTTATGCAGGCCCGGTATGGCGACGGCCGTCTGCGCGTCTCGGTCGATATCGACTTTGAGGTGCGCGATTGCATGGTGCCGCCGTTTATCTTGCAGCCGTTGCTCGAAAACTGCATCAAGCACGCGCAGCGCGAGACCGAGCCACTTTCTATTCATGTTAGGGCTTTCGAGACCGATGACGGTTTGGAGATCATCGTCGAGGACGACGGCATCGGTATGAGCGAAGAGGTCTGCGCACATCTGTTTGAGCAGCATCGCCTGGAGGAGCCCGAGAGCATTACCGCCGACGGCTCCGTCAAGCGAGGTTGCGGCCTGGCGCTCTTCAACGTGCTTCAGCGCATCCATTTCTTTTACGGAGAAGATTCCGGCATGCGCGTGAAGTCCCAGGAGGGCGTGGGAACGCAGGTCATCGTCGAGCTGAACGGCGAGCCGCATGAGCCGGCGCCGTTGACGGCGTAGCACGCGGTTGGATTGAGAGAAAAAGAGGGGAAGCACATATGTCCGAAGGCTGGAACATCTTGGTGGTTGATGACGAGTCTCCCATTAGGGCTGAGTTGCGCTATCTGTTGGAAAAGGATACGCGTGTGGGTCAGATTGCCGAGGCGGGCAATGTCACCGAAGCCGTGGAGTCGATTCTGTCGAACAAGCCCGACGTGCTGTTTTTAGACATTACCATGCCCGGTCGCTCGGGAATTGAGCTTGCCGAGACGCTGCAGAACCTAAAGACGCCGCCGGTCGTGGTGTTTGTGACGGCATTTGCCGAGTATGCGGCCGATGCTTATAACCTCGATGCCGTCGATTACATCGTCAAACCGGTCGAGGACGCACGCCTGTCAAAGGCACTCGACAAGATCGAGGCAGCCTTGGGTGCCCGTCGTGTTATCCATGTTCCGCGCCAGCCTTTGCGTCTGACGGTGGACCGCGGGGGCAAAAAGGTGTTCATTCCCGTGGCGGATGTCTGCTACTTTGAGGCACGTGCCGATTTTTGCAACGCCGTCTGTGCCGAGGGAACATACCTGATCAATGAGTCGATTTCCTCGCTCGAGCGGCGCCTGGCCTCCGAGGGCTTTATCCGTGTCCACCGCAGCTATCTGGTCAATTTGGAAGACGTGCACAATGTCGAGATCGGTTCCACGGGTCTTATGGAGCTCAGGCTCGATCGCGTAACCTCGACGGTGCCCGTGTCCCGCCGTCGCGCTGCCGAGGTTAAAGCACACTTGGGGCTTGCGTAGACGGTCTGCGTGCCGTCGTTTACCATCGCAGGTTTGGCATGGGCGCGCGGTGGGCATAATGGGTGGCATCGAATGAAATCGAAAGGATCATTATGCCCGCGCTTATCACCCATCATCTGTTTGGCGAGGAAAGCATCGACCGTCTTCCGCAGGGCGTCATCACGTCCGATGAAGAGCGCATTGCCTTTATCTTGGGCAACCAAGGCCCCGACCCGTTCTTCTTTCACATTCTGACACCGCGTGTTTCCGACTGCACGCTGCTGGCGCAGGTCATGCATCGGTCGCGCATGTCTCGCCAGTTCGCGTGCCTGCGCGACGGCGTGTCGCATCTGCTGCCGCGCGACGCCAGCTTGGGTCGCGCCTTTGCGCTGGGCCTGCTGTCTCATTACGTGCTCGACCGCAACGCCCATCCTTTTGTCTATGAGCAGCAGTTTGGCATCGTGGAGTCCGATTCAGAGCTTGAGGATTCGAGCAGTCAGGTTCATGCCGTGATCGAGAGCGACCTGGATGTACTGATGCTGCAGCTTAAACGCGCCGGCGCTACGGTCGACGATTACCCGCCGGCGGGCGAGATCGTCACCACCGATCGCATCAATCGCGTGGCCGGCGTGCTGATGAGCTATGTTGCCGGACGCGTGTACGGCATTGACATTCCGGCGGGGGAGTACGGTGCTGCCGTTGCCAATATGCAGCGACTTTACCGCGCGATTGAGCCGGCCGGCTCCGCAAAGACGCGCGCGATCTCGCTGGTTGAGGGCTTGGTGCACGACTACTCGCTGCTCGACGGCCTTGCCCATCGCGTGACGACGGAGCTGCCCGAGCGCACCGGTAACCTGGGCCATCTGACATGGAAGAATCCCTTTACCGACGAGGTCTCGAACGAGAGTTTCCCCGAGGTCTTTGATCGCGCGCTGGTCGATTACGAGTGCACGGTCGCACGTTTTATCGAGACCGGTGACATGGATGCTGTGACCAGTCACGTCAACTACAGCGGTCGCGTGCTCAATGCCGATGAGGAGTTCGACCGCGAGGAATAGGGCCCGTGCGTGCCCCTTTGCCGAATCCTTACCGGCGGTTCTGGACAATTGGGGTACGATGAACTAACTGCATATCTGGCGAATACGAAGGGTCCCTGTCCATGAAATACACCAAGCTCGAGCGTAACTGGGTTATGTATGATGTGGGCAATTCGGCCCTCGTGCTGCTCAATACCTCGGTGGTGCCCATTTACTTTAACGCCATCAATACCGGCGCTTCTTCGGCCGACCTGGTGGTCGCCTGGGGCAATGCGCAGACGATTGCCTCGCTGGTCATCGCCATGCTCATGCCCATTCTGGGCGCGCTTGCCGACTACGCCGGCAACAAGATCAAGTTCTTCTTGGGCTTCTTCCTCACGGGCCTGGTGCTTTGCTTGGCGCAGGCTATCCCAATGTCCGCCATGGCATTTTTGACCGTGTACGTGCTGTGCACCATCGGCCTTAACTCTTCTATGACGTTCTACGACGCCATGCTGCCCGACATTACCACCGACGAGCGCATGGACGCCGTGTCCAGCTCGGGCTATGCCTGGGGCTACATCGGTTCCACCGTGCCGTTCGTCATCTGCCTGGCGCTCATCATGGGTGGCCCCGCTCTTGGCGTCCCTACCATGCTGGCAACGCGTCTGTCGTTTATCATCACTGGTGCCTGGTGGCTCATCTTTACCCTGCCGCTCATTCGCACCTATAAGCAAAAGTACGGTCGCGAGCGCGGTCCCGAGGACACCATCGGCCACATCGTGGGCGGTGTGTTCTCCGAGGTCGGACACACCATGCGCGAGATCGCCCACAACAAGACCGTGCTGGTCTACATGATTGCGTTCTTCTTCTATATCGACGGTGTGCACACGGTCATTTCCATGGCTACCAGCTACGGCTCGGCTTTGGGCATCGATTCGACCCAGTTGGTCCTGGCGCTGCTCGTCACGCAGTTCGTGGCCTTTCCGTCCGCCATCATCTACGGCAAGCTCGCCGGACGCGTGGGCACGCTCAACATGATCCTGGTGGCAGTCGCCGCCTACATGGGCATTGTGCTGTTCGCCGCGTTCTTCCTAAAGACCGCCTTTGAATTCTGGGTGCTTGCCATTATGGTCGGCCTGTTCCAGGGCGGCGTGCAGGCGCTTAGCCGTAGCTACTTTGGTCGCATTATCCCCAAGGAAAAGTCCAACGAGTACTACGGCTTCTTTGACATCTTCGGTCGCTATGCAAGCGTCATGGGCACTTTCCTAGTGTCGATCGTCACCTCGCTGACCGGCAACCCGTCGCTGGGCGTCCTTTCCATTGGCGTGCTGCTGATCGTTGGCTTTATGCTGCTGGTCCGCCTGTCCCGCATGACTCGGGCGGCAGAGCATGCCGCATAGGAGCGAGCGGCTATTGTGCCTGTCCACGGTACTCTTTTGGGGTTATCCGCAATAAACATTGCGACTTGCGAGCAATGATTTGCCCAAGTGGGTATGATGGAATCAGCTAGGTCGCGGGGCGTCGCCTGTGTTTGGCGGCGTCCCGTTTTTGTGTTGCAGGGAGGGTAAGGCATGAACGCCACAGTCGTGATTCCAACGTATTGGGCGGGCGATGACGCTTGCGCAAACGCCCCTGGCACCTATGACCATTCGACGCGACTCAACGCCGACAATCCCGAACTCGACCGCTGCCTGGCCTCGCTTGAGCAGGTACGTGACATCCCGCGCATCATCCTTTTGGTGGTCTGTCCCGTTTCTGCCACAGCCGATGTGTCGCTGCGCGTGCGCGAGATTGTCGACGCGCATCCCACGCTCAAGGGCACCGTTGTCACCAACACCCAGGCCTCGCGCATTGCAGACCGGGTTGCTCAGATCGCGCCCAAGGGTTCGGGCGAGTGCGTGAGCCTGCGAGGCTACGGTGCCATCCGCAACATGGGGCTAGCCTGTGCCGCTGTGCTGGGGCATGACGCGGTTATCTTTTTGGATGACGATGAGACTGTCATCGACGCCGACTTTATGAAGCGCGCGACCTATGCGTTGGGGCAGCAGACGCGTCAGGGCTTGCCGATCTTGGTCAAGAGCGGCTATTTCTACGATCGCGACGGCTCGCCGCTGGCTCCCACGGACAAGGCGGGCATCTGCCATCGTTGGTGGACCAAGCGCATCGAGTTCAACCGTTGGATGAAAAAGGCGCTCTCGGGCACCCGCATCTCGCGCTCCAACTACGTGTGCGGCGGCCTGATGGCCCTGCACGCCCGCGCCTTTACGCGTGTGGCCTTTGACCCGTTTATCACCCGCGGCGAGGACTTGGATTACCTCTTTAACATGCGCATGTTTGGCTACGACGTGTGGTTCGATAACGAGTGGACCGTGCGCCATCTGCCTCCGGAGTCCGAAAAGCGCTCACCGCGCTTTATGCAGGATGTATACCGTTGGTACTACGAACGGGCCAAGTTGACATTCGCCGCGCATCAAAAGGAGCTCATTCCCGTTACGGCGGCATCACTCATGCCCTACCCGGGCCCGTGGATTTCGCGCGAGCTTGACGACCGCGTGCGCAAGACCGCTATGGTCCGCAGCGTGTTTACCCGCGAGCATGAGGGCTACCTGCGCATCTGGCGCCACGGTATTGACGAGGCCAAGACCTACGCGCGCCAAAACGCCGCAAGCTACCTGCGTTTCCAGAGCTTTTGGCCCAAGATCATGGACGGGCTTTGGCGTGACGCACAACTGATCAGTATCCTGGAGGGGGCCGAATGATCGACCGCCGCGCCCAGCGCGATAGTTCAATATCAATCTTTCGCATCATTGCCGTTGCCTGCGCCATTTGCGTGCTGGTGTACTTTATTTTTGCCTTGGTGACCGGTATCGAGCCGATCGCCACGGTGATTGCCTGCGCGCTGCTGTGCATCTTTCTGTGCATCTTTATCTTTTTGACGCTCAATCCCGATTCGGTGCGCTCCCAGTACACCGAGGAGACGCTCTCGGTGGCCTCGGCCATGCTCGAGGACATTAAGGGCGGTCTGACGCAGGAGTCGGCGCGTTTGGTGTGCCGGCGCATTTTGCCCGAGACGCGCGCCATGACGGTGGCCATCACCGACGAGGGCAACGTGTTGGCCTGCGCGGGCGAGTTTGAGGAAAAACTACTGCCAGATTCTCCCATCCACACGCTTGCCACACGCTACGTTATCGAACATGGCATCGTGCAGTCGTTCAACCGTATGGTGGATGTCGTGGGCTCGGATGGCTCGCACAACCAAGTCCCCGCCGGCATTATCGCCCCCATCAAGGTGGGCGATCGTACCGTCGGCACGCTCAAGTTCTACTACAAGACCCCGCGCGCCGTCGACCGTACCCAGTACGCGCTTGCCTCGGGCTTTGCCGAGATCTTGTCCACGCAGCTCGCCATCCACGAGCTCGAGGTGCAAAAGGAACTCACAGCGCGCGCCGAGGTGCGTGCGCTGCAGGCGCAGATTAACCCACACTTCCTGTTCAACACGCTGAACACCATTGCATCGTTTACGCGCACCGACCCGCTGCGGGCCCGCGAACTGCTTCGTGAGTTCTCATCGTTCTATCGTGCCACGCTCGACAACTCGGGATCGCTTATTCCGGTCTCGCGCGAGGTTGCACAGACCAAGCGCTACCTTACCTTTGAGAAGGCCCGCTTTGGCGAGGACCGCGTGCTTGCGACGTTCGATGTGTCCGAGGACGTGGAAGATACGCTGGTGCCGGCGTTCGTGATCCAGCCGATTGTCGAGAACGCCGTACGTCATGGTATGGGCGATGACGACGCCCTGAGGATCGACGTGACCGTTCACCAAGACGGCGAGGATGCAATCTTGATTGCCGTGGCCGATAATGGCGTGGGCATGGATGAGGGTACCGCCGCCAGACTGTTTGACGAGCGCTCTGCCCGTCCCGACGCCAGCTCTCCCCAGGGTGGCGGCGCCGGTGTGGCCATGCACAATATTTCGGAGCGCATCCATCGCTTTTATGGGCCGCACTCCTATACGCGTGTCGAATCGGCGCCGGGCAAGGGCACCAAAGTGCTCCTTCATCTTGATTTGTCAGAGAGCATCTTCGACATTCAAGAGTAAAATAAAAGGCTACGGGTTCAACGTCATGCGACGGATGCCCGGCGTAGTTAGTTGACGAAAGGTTTTATCCCTATGCTGCGTGCGATGATTGTGGATGATGAGGCGCCGGCTCGCTCGGAGCTTCGCTTCCTGCTCGAGCAAACGGGCAAGATCGGCACGATCACGGAGGCGTCGAGCGTCCGCTCCGCCATCGAGATGCTTATGGAAAGTCGCGTGGATGTCGTGTTTCTCGATATCTCGATGCCCGGTGCCTCGGGCCTGCAACTTGCCGAGGCGCTGCATAAGCTCAAAAATCCGCCGGCGATCGTGTTTGTGACTGCGTATAGCGACCATGCGGTCGAGGCATTCGACGTGGATGCCGTCGATTATCTGATGAAGCCGGTCGAGGAAGCTCGCTTGGATCGCGCGATCGAGAAGGTCATGCAACGCGCCAAGCCGGTTACGGACAGCAAGGTGACCATCGAGCGTATCCCGGTGGAAAAGGGCGGCCGTAAGGTGCTCATTCCCGTGGACGACATTCGCTTTATCATGGCCAAGGACGATTACTCCTGCATCTATACCGTCGATGATCGCTTTTTGTCGACGACCTCGCTGGCGCAGTTTGAGGCCAAGCTCTGCGACTTTGGCTTCTTCCGTGTTCACCGCCGCTATATCGTCAACTTGGCGTGCGTCACGGACGTCGAGACGGTGCCCTCGGGCGCCATCCAGCTGGGCATTACGGGCGTCGACGAACGCGTGCCGGTTTCGCGCCGCCGCGTCGTGCCGCTCAAGAAGGCTCTGAGTCTCTAGCACACTGGCCCCGCAGCCCTGTAGACCCATCGTCTGCGGAGCCGTGGGGCCTTTTTTGTATGTATCTGCCGAATCGTTTTTTTTCGGAAGGGATCCCATGAACAGTGCAAGCGCCAAGCGTATCGACATCATCTCGGACACTCACGGCTATTTATCGCCTGCGCTCTTGGATGAGCTTGAGGGCGCAGACCTGATCATCCATGCCGGCGACCTCACGTCAGAGATAGACTACGAGCACCTATGCACCATCGCCCCCGTGCGGGCCGTACTGGGTAACAACGATTACTACCGCGACTACGGCCCCGATGTAGACCGTCTTGCACTCTTTACCTACGAAGGCCTCAAATTCGCCGTAGCCCACTACCGCGAAGACCTTCCGGTGGGATCCGTAGACGTAGCCATCAACGGCCACACCCATGTAACCAAAGAAGCTCAAGTGGGCCGCTGCCTGGTCCTCAACCCAGGCAGTGCCAGCTACCCCAGAGGCACCCGAGGCCCCACCATGGCCAGAATGCTCGTCAAGGACGGCAAGATTCTGAGCACCAAATTTATTGACCTAGAGTAGGTGCAACAAAAACGGGGGATGCAGATCGCATCTCCCGTTTTCTTTGAGCCAAAGGCCGAAGTTCAACAACAATCTTAGACAACCCCGCCGAGGAGAACGGGGACCTCGAGCCGCGGAAGCGGCGAGGAACAAAGTCTTTGAAGCAAGTGACGGCAGGGAGGGTCTCCGGGGCCGGCTGGCGCGGGTTGAGTTTGTCGCGAGTTCCGCACGCAAAGGAAAGCACTTAATGTGCTTTCCGTCTTG
>UQSK01000045.1 GCA_900543605.1 uncultured Collinsella sp. | reverse complement strand
AGATCTACACCTATTAAGTCGTCGGCAGCGTCAGATGTGTATAAGAGACAGCGTGCGAACCGTCAGGTAGATGCCATAAAACGCCGAGCCGCCAAACGTGGCATCGAGCGGGGTTCCCACGTAAGCCGACGCCGAGAGTCGCGGCGGCATCTGCGGCGCCAGCTCGTGCACCGGCGCGGCATCGCCCACGGCCGTGTACGTCGCACGCGGCAGCAGGTCCTCATCGTCGGCGTCGGCGCTGTACCATACGACCGGACAGCCCGAAAGACGCGCCAGCTGCGTTGCCATGGCATGCACAATCTGCTGCTGATCGGCACACCGCTGCAGCATGCGATTGGTCTCGAGCACCATATGCGTGCGGCGGTCGCTAGCGGCAGCCTGTGCCAAGGCGCGGCGCAGGGCCAACGCAATCGAGCTCGACACAAGCGAGACCACGAACATGATGAAGAACATGCCGGGATAGACGCGGTCGATAAGCGACAGCGAGTAGCGCGGGTCGACAAACAAGAAGTTGTAGAGCGCCACGGCGGCAGCCGAGCTCAGCAAGCAATACAGGCGACTCCAGGTAAAGAATGCGCACAGCTGAACGGCGAACACATAGACGATCATGATGCTCGGCGCGAGACCCGGATGGTCGAGCAGCGCGCCCACAATCGTCGCCGCGACCAGCAGCCCCACCGATACGCAGGCGTCATACAGAGGAGTGCGGCGCGTCAGCGTTGTGCGCCGCCACCAAAAGCTATCGGCAATATCGCCGTCCGTACGGACGTCCATCAGCGTCCCGCCCCTCTCTCAAAAACAAAAACCACCACAAAGGGGACAGGCACCCTTGTGGTGGTTTCCCCTTGTGGTGGTTCCAAGTGTAAAGCCTTTGCAACCTGCGGTCGTTAGACAAACAGCACGTGCGCGAGCAGTGCGCACACGCACGCCGCGACAAGCACCGTCACCACGATCGAAATCACGCGGTCGGCCATGTCCATGTTGGCGCGATTCGTAAAGAACCGATCTTCGGCGGCGTCGACGCGCGCCTCACGCACCATTTCGACCACCGCCTCGCGGCCATCGAGCGCCTTTGTATCCATGTTTGCCTCCCCGGCCTCATGCTTATCCATCAAAAGCCAACTCCGTGTAGCCGCCGACGTCTACGGTCGCTCGTTGGGAGCCAGGCGCTGCATCTTATTCACGGCCTTGAACTTGGTGAACAGCGGCACGTACTCAAAGCTCACGTTGGAGTTCTCCAGGCCGTACCAACGCGCGGGCGTGCCGGCGGCGCGGCGGATGATGTACTTGAGCGTGATGGCCGTACGCTCGCTGGGCTCCACATCGCTTTCGGGCGCCAGAAGCTTACGGATCAGGACGAACTTGAACGTGCCGATGTTACCCGGATCCTTGTAGACCGAGTAGTCATGCGTCTGCGGCGGCAGCTCGCCGGTGGCAGCCAGGTCCTGAACAACCTGACGCAGGTAGGCATTGACGCGCTGGTTGATCTTGTAGCCCAGGTACAGATGCACGCGGAACACGTAGTCGGTGCCGAACGTCTCGACCGAATAGGCAAAGGTGTGCGGTTCGTCCATGGTCTCGACATTCACAAACCACCAGGCGCGGGCGCGCTTGGGATGCTTATCCAAGATCGAGTAGACAATATCGCGGTCGATGTAGTCGGTATGGGTGTCCTTGGTCAGGTACACGATGTTGTCGCTCACGAGCTCGTAACGGTCGTCGTCGCGCAGGCGCTTGAGCTGCGGCAGGTAGCTGCGCAGCGGCAGTAGCGTAAACTGGCGCTGCTCGACCGCCGTGCCGTTGTACCAGCACACCATAATGCCCATGATGAGTGCAGCCATGAGGATGGTGAAGTAGCCGCCGTGGAAGAACTTGGTGAGCGAGCTCACGAAGAAGAAGCCTTCGAGCAAAAGGAAGAAGGCCGCGAAGATCCACGGAGCAACCTTGAGCTTGCGCTCCTCGTGCAGGTAGAAGAAGAGCAGCAGCGTGGTGCACATCATAGTCAGCGTAATGGCAAGGCCGTAGGCGGCTTCCATATGCGCCGAGTTCTGGAACAGCAGCACCACGATGACGCAGCCCACGAGCATGACGTTGTTGACCATGGGGATGTAGAGCTGGCCCTTGGTCTCGGCAGGGTAGAAGACCTGCATGTGCGGCATAAGGTCCAGGCGGCTGGCCTCGGACACCAGCGAGAATGCGCCGGTGATGAGCGCCTGCGAGGCGATGATGGCCGCGATGGTGGAAAGGCCGACGGCAAACGGGCGCAGGCCCGGGGCGAGCATCTGGTAGAACGGGTTGAGGTCGGCAATGCCCATGAGCTCGGGGTTGGCGGCGTTGTTCATAAGCCAAGCACCCTGGCCCATATAGGAAAGCAGCAGGCAGCACTTAACGAACGGCCAGGTGGCGTAGATGTTGCCGCGGCCGACGTGGCCCATGTCGGAGTAGAGCGCCTCGGCACCGGTGGTGGCGAGGAAGCAGCTGCCCAGAATCATGATGCCCGCGTGGTTGTTGGGGCTTAGCAAAAAGGCGATGCCGCGCACCGGGTTGAGGCACAGCAGCACGGCGGGGCGCTGGAAGACAAAGAACAGACCCGTGCCGCCCAGGAACAGAAACCACAGCGTCATGATGGGGCCAAAGGCGTGACCGATCTTGGCCGTACCGATGCGCTGTACCAAGAAGAGCGCGATGATGATGGCGAGCGTAATGGCGACGACGCGGCCCTGGTCATCGCCCAGCACGGCATGGACCGCCGGGATGGTGCGCAGGCCCTCGATGGCCGTGGTAACGGTAACGGCCGGCGTCAGGATGCCGTCGGCGAGCAGCGCGGCGCCACCCAGCATGGCGGGGATGATAAGCCACTTGCCGCAGCGCTTGACCAGGCTGTACAGGGCAAAGATGCCGCCCTCACCATGGTTATCGGCGCGCAGCGAGATGAGCACATACTTGATGGTGGTCAGCAGCGTGACCGTCCACACGACAAGGGAGAGCGCGCCAAGCACGAACTCCTCCGTCACACTTCCGATGCCGCCGTTGCCGGCAACGAGCGCCTTGGTTACATACATAGGGCTGGTGCCGATATCGCCGTACACCACGCCCAGCGTGACGAGCATCGCCGAGATGCTCACAGGAATCGCAGCGTGCGAGGCTGCCTCCTTGGCCTTTTGTTCCATAAGCCGGTTTCCTCCCAACTTTAATGTTCGAAGGGATTATAGGCAATCGGCCCATGTTTTAATGCACTGTTTTCCCAGCTAGATAAAGATTTATACAGTCTTTAGGCTACCGCGGCGATATGGAATGTGACAAAGGGACTGTCCCCTTGTCACATTCGTCATTTTCCAAGCCAGTTTTTGAACCACCATTCCATGGATCGGCTCATCTCGGCCATAAAGGGACTCGTGTGCTTGCGGGTATAGATGTCCACGACGCGCTCCCCCACCTCGCGGGCATGCGGACGGAACATCGCGTCCATCTCGGCCACCTGCGCGTCCATGGTCGCGGCATCCGCACGGCAGTAGCGCTCCTCGTGCACCAGGTTCACCACGGGGTGCGCGATTGCCGGGCGCTCCTTGCGGGGCGCGCCGATGATGAGCATCGACAGCGGCATGGTATAGGGCGGCAGATCGAGCAGCTCGGCAACTTCCTCGGCGTTCTCCACGATATCGCCGATGTAGCAGCTCCCCAGCCCCAGGGCCTCGGCGGCAACCACGGCGTTTTGCGCGGCGATCACGGCGTCCTGGGCCGCGATGGCAAAGTCGCCCAAACCCGGCGCGCGGCGGGGCGCCTTGCCCGTGCGCTTGACAAACTCGGGCTCAAAGCAGCCCACGTGCTCAAACAGATCGATCCACTTGGCATAATCGACCACAAATATAAGTGCCCAGGGCGCCTTGGCGATCATGGGCTGGTGGTCGCACAGGTCGGCCAGACGGTCCAGCGTAGCCTGCTCGCGAATGCTTACGATGGAATACATCATCATGGCGCCCGCCGACGGCGCGCGACTTGCCGCATGCAGAATCGCTGCGCGCTGCTCGTCGGTCACCGCTACGGGACGGTCGTTGTCGTCGCGCGCAAAGGCACGCGTAGACGAGCGATGCTCCAAGATGTCCAGCACCGCATTGCCCGTAGTCTCGACCGGATAGCCGTATGTATCCACGACCGCAGCTCCGTCGCAGTACTCGGCGCCCGTCATACAAACCTGCTCACCCATAGCTCTATCCTCGCCAATTCTTTAAGAAGCCTTTACGTTTCCGTGTAATTCCCGTCCATTATCGCGCAGGTCGCCACTACATTGCGCCGCACCGCCACACATGCGCGTTAATATGGCTGGTTGTTGTGCGCAGCCCGCAAATGCAGCGCATATTTAGGTAACAATCGGGTAAACCCCCGCTTTCGTAGGTTTTAGTTTGTGAGGAGTCTCAGCATGTTCGCTGCCGCCATCTCGCTCGTCGGTCTTGCGGCGACCGTCTACCTTGTCTTGCGCGAGGCCAAGGCCATCCGCGCACAGTCGGGCACCGTTGCCAAGGGCGCTATCGCCTGGAGCGTCGCCTTTGGCCTGTTCCAGCTCTTTTTGACCGTCTGGGGCGCCGTGGGCCTCGTCGCCCAAAACGAGCCGCTCGCCTTTGTGATGCTCATCCTGACCAATGCCATCCTCACCGGGTGCGCTTGGGCCAGCATCGCCCGCGACCGCATCGCCCCGCGCGTCTTTGCGTTCGCCAAGCCCGACGCCCCCGCCCCCACCGGCAAGCTCGCCCGCCTGCGCGGCGCCTTTGTGGGCAAACCGCTCGTCGCCGCCGTCCTCTGCCTGCTGCTCGCCGGCGTCTTTGCGCTGCTGGGCATGGAGGTCTCGTCCAACCACGACTTTACCTGGGTCTACCCCCTGTGCATCCTGCTCGAGTGGGCCATCATCACCACGCTCATGGTCGGCCTGTTCTTCCTGTTCCAGCGCCACGGCGCAGCTCCCGCGGTCCTGGCCTTTGCCCTATTTGTCCTGGGCATTGCCGAGTTCTTCGTCATCACGTTTAAATCCATGCCCATCCAGCCGGGCGACCTTTCGGCCATCTCCACCGCCGCTGCGGTCGCCGGCACCGGCTACACCTTCTCGATCTCGCTGTTCTGCGTGCTGTCCATGGGCTTTACCGCCATCGCCATGATGCTATGCGAGTACGCCGGCCTGGTGGCACCGCACCGTCAGAAGGGCGCCGCCAACGCCAAGCGCATGCTGCTCACCAACCTGCTCGTCGCCGTGCTGTGCCTGGGCGGCGTGACCGCGCACGTCACGCTTATCGACTACTACAACACCCTCGGCATCACCGTCTACACCTGGCGCCCGCTCGAGAGCTACTGGCGCGAGGGATACCTGCCCGCTTTCATTAGCGCAGCGCAGTCCATTAAGCCGCCCAAACCCGCCGACTACTCCGTCGACGATGCCAAGGCCACGCTCAAAAAGTACACCAAGGCCTACGACAAGTCCGACGCGGCCAAGAGCGACGAGCGCGCCGCCGCCGAGGAGCAGTTCGATAGCGAGAAGCCCACGGTCATCGCCATCATGAACGAGACCTTCTCAGACCTTTCGATCTACCAGAACATGCGCGCCGGCTACGAAGGCCCGCAGTACTTTAAGAACCTGTCCAACTGCCTCAGCCGCGGCAAGCTCTACGTGAGCGCCTACGGCGGCGGCACCGCCAATACCGAGTTTGAGTTTATGACCGGCAACTCCATGGCCAACCTGGGCTCGGGCGTGTACCCCTACACCATCTACAACATGGAGACGACCGGGAACCTGGCAGAGCAGTTCAAGTCGCTCGGATATTCCACCACGGCCATGCACCCCAACCACGCCACCAACTGGAACCGCGAGAACGTCTATAAGGACTTTTGCTTTGACCAGTTCCTGTCCATCAACGACTTCCAGGGCGCCGACACCCTGCGCGGCATGGTGACCGACCAGGCTACCTACGACAAGATTCTTGAGCTGCTCGACCAGAACGCCGATCCGCAGTTCATCTTCGACGTGACCATGCAGAACCACTCGGGCTACGATACGGGTCTGGTGCCGGTCGACAAGCAGATGCATCTCAACATCGACACGACCGACCTGGACGCCAAGACCGTCGAGGACGGCACGCTCTCCGATGTCGATGAGTATGTCTCGTGCATCGAGCAGTCCGATCAGGCGCTGCGCTACTTCCTCAACGCCCTGAGCAAGCTCGACCGTAAGGTGGTCGTGGTGTTCTGGGGCGACCATCAGCCGTTCTTCCCGTCCAAGTTCAACGACAAGTGGTTTACCGGCGAGGACGATGCCACCCACCAGGAACGTCTGTGGCAGACCGACTACATCATCTGGGCCAACTACGACGTTGCCGGCTGCGACCAGACGAGCGAGGTCGACGACCTGTCCACCAACTATCTGTCCACCCAGCTGATGCAGCTGATCGGCGCACCGCTGACCGACTACCAGAAAGCGCACATGACGCTGCGCGAGTCGCTGCCCGCCATCAACTCCGTGGGCTACGAGGACGCCAGCCTGCGCTGGGCGCTCTCCTCCAACGTCACCGGTGACGACGCCGCCGCAGCAGCCGCCACCAAGGCGCGCGAGGATTACGCCAAGATGCAGTACTACGAGATGTTCCGCGACGGCAAGAACGTGTATACCGAGCACTTCCAGACCGAGGCCAACGAGACCGACCCCAACCTGGCGCCGGGCACGACTAAGATCAAGTAACGACTAGCTGCGAGTTCATAACTGAAACGTCTGTCCGGGCGGAGGCATGTAAGGTTCCCTGCTCGGACAGTCCTGCGCAAGACGGGGGCCACATTAAGTGGCCCCCTTTGCGTGCGGAACTCGCGATGAACCTTACATGCCTCCGCCCGGACAGACGCCTTGTTGTTGGAGCACGGCTTGTCATGGGTGTATCGCCGAACATATATAAGTTGAAGGCCACGTTATGTGGCCTTCTTTGTTTGCGGAAAGTGTGTCCCGGAATTCTTGTCTGGAATGGGATGCAGTTTCCGCTTGGGACCCGATTGGGAAAGTGTGTCCCACTATTCAGCTGGATTCCAGGATGTATTTTCCGGTTGAGGCTCGTTGGGAAAGTGCGTCCCACTTTGGGGGCCAGAGTGGGATGCACTTTCCGCAAAGCACCTCAACGGGAAACTACGTCCCATTCCAAAGGCAAATTCCGGGACGCATTTTTCGAAAGCCTGCCCATCCGGAAAGCCCGTCCCACTTTGGACGCATCCGGGTACGGAACCATCGACCTATCAGGCCCCCCCATCAATAAAGAGGCGTCCTCCCGGACGGCGGGGCACGAAGTTCATCGCGAGTTCCGCACGCAAAGAAGGCCACTTAATGTGGTCTTCGTCTTGCGCAGGACTGTAGAGCAGGAAACCTAATATTCCGCCGCCGGGCGGGCGAAACATTTTGAAGATGGACCTAGCGTTTATTCCTTCGGGACAAGATCAGCGCAGCCATGAAAGCGATAATCGCTAGCGTTAGCAGCGTCAAAAGCAGAGCGAGCGAGTTGTCGCCCGTCGCAGCCAGGCCAAACAGGCTGGGCTTTTTGGAGCCAGCGGGCTGCGCAGGAATTGTTTCGCCATCGTCCTCGGCGGTGATCTCCCAGCGAATGGTCTTGTTTGCGTCGGCAAGCTCGTTGCCCACCGACGTCGGGACACTCAGCTGCAGATTGAGCACCGTGCTGCCATCGCTCGTGAACGTGGCGACCTGCGTGGGATAGGCGAACACGCTGCCCGGCGTTCCCGTCTGGAGCCAACCGTCAGACGCATCGCCAGCCGACGCCGTTAAGGTAATGGGCGACAGCAGGTGTGCCGTCTCGTGATCGACAACGGCCCGCACAAACACGCGTACCTGGGACTTTACGCCCATGGCACGAACCTCAATCTGTTGCTCGCGCACATCGCCGGGCATTAGATCTTTAAAGGCGGGAAACAGATCGGGCTCCCCCGAGGAGCCCGTCGCCCCCGATACCGTCAGCTGGTGCGCATTTCCGTCATAGGCAATCGCGGGAGTCTCGGCAAACGCGCGGGCAGGAACGGCGAGCGCGACCATGCAGAGAATGGCCGCGACCACGCAACGCACGGAGCGCGCAACGCCTTTGCGAATCGGGAACGCCATGCTTACGCACCCCCGTGCGGCGGCACCAGCACGCCATTCTTGACCGTACAGTTCCATGCCTCGGTGACCGCATCGTCGGGCGTGGACTGAATCGCCTGGGTCGAAATGTCGACGACTAGGTTTTTACCGTCTGCCTTCTTCTCGGACACGCTCTTGATGAGCACGCCCGTCTTGTCGAGCGGCTTAACAGAAGACGTCCAGTAGTAGAACCCGTCGCTCGCAAGAACCCAAGACGAAGGGCTGTTAGTGGCGGCGGCATCGCCTTTATCGCCCCACTCAATGGTGTAGTCGGTGCCGGCAACCGGCTCATCCCACAGGCGCGCGCCATCCTTATCCTGCCAGTAGATATCCACCGCGACACGCAGGTATGCCGGTGCCGAGCCCGTGTTTTTTACCGAGACATCCCTTTTCACGTTGTCCTTGAGCGTCTCGTCCACCGAAGGCGCCACCGAGCCAAAGCCAAACTCGTTGACCAGCACGCCCGTAACCGAAAGCCACGCAAAGGTGCCGACGACGCCGGCCAAAAGGAGGACGCCGGCAAGGAGGGCGACGATCCGCTTGCGCTTAGTCATCCTTGTCCTCCCCCCTCAGCGTGCCGTTTTCCCAAACATTCTTGGCACGCGAGCCGCCATCGACCCACTTGTCCTTCGCGCGCGTGTTGACGCACGTCACCACGGTGTCGCCCGCGCTCGAGGCGGACGAGATGACTAGCTCGGCAGATTTACCGGGCGCCTTGCCCGGCGTGCTCAGCTCACCCTGGTAGCGCCATGCCCAAGCCGTGTCTTCCACGACGGTATAGATGCCCGTCGGCGCGGCGAACTGCACGCTGCCGACATACCAGGTCTCGCCGTCTTCGTCGCGCCTCTCGCTAACTTTCACCTCGACCATGCGCGTCTCGGCAGGAGAATCCTCCGACGCCTTGCGTGCCACCTTAAAGCGGAACGTTTGTCCCATGGCGCTAGCATCGGTGGTCTTTTTGACGATCGTCAGCGCATGAGTCTTGGCGAAGTCGAACACGGCATTGCCGTCGCCTTGCTTGCCTTCGCCCGTCTTCTTGGACTCCAGGCGGTTGGCCAAGTCGAACGAACCGTTACCCGAGCCCAAGCTGTAGAGCGAGACATACTGGTCGTTAACGGGTTCCTCCGTCATGGACGCATCAGGACCGTAGCTCGCCCGCTTAACGGTAACAGTCAGCTGCGTCCCCATAAACGGCTCGGCGAAGCAGGCCTTAAACGGCGCCTCGTCGGCATTGTTGTCGACTGTGTTGGCGGCGTTGGGATCGAGCAGCCACTTAAGCTGCGCTGTCATGGCTACGGGTCTCTCGGTATCGGACGTATCGTTGGCGGCCACTCGATACGTCACGGGATACAGGTCCATGTCTCCCTTGACCGGCTCGTCCTTAAACTCATCCCAAGACTTCGCAGCGCCACCGTCAGGCACATATTGCCACTCCAGGAAGAGTTCGCGCACGTCACCGCTGGCCGCCTGTTCATCGAGCAGCGCGACGATCTTGGAGTGGGCGTCTGGGTCGTATGCCACGGACTTTTTCTCCATCTCGGGATTGCCGTTGTCGTCATAGACCGGGTTGCCGCTCTCATCCACCTTGGGAACATCGACGTTATGGACAAAGCCGGCGCCCGTCGCGCGCTCGCCGTCCGAGTCGACCGTCGCCGTAAAGACGACCGACCCATCGACACCGTGATAGCGAACCTTATACGGCGCGATCTTGTACACCGCGGTGTAGGTCACGCTCTCAAAGGGCTCGCTGCCCTCGAGGGGATACTTCTCGTCATCGGTCAACAGGGTGTATTTGCCATCGGGTTCGTAGTCGCGCGACCAGCCGACAAAGTCGTACTTGGTGCCGTCAATGCCCACAACCTCCTTGACAGCCTTGACCTCAAGAGAAATCTGGTCGCCGGAATCAGTACGGCCGAGACCGCGGACAAGAGCAGGATTCGCGAGATTTGAGTCGATGTTCGATTGAACGGTAACCAGGCTGGGACGGTAGACCGGGTACAGCTCCATGGGGGCCTTGACCACGGTAGAAGCACTCACCATACGGATGCCCTCCGACCAAGCGACATAGCCCTTGCCAGGTGCCGGCTGGGCTTCCGTCCAGCCCACGAAGACGTTGAACGCACCTGTATCCGCATCGATAGTGCGGACGTCATAAGTAGGCTTCGGGATGCCGCCATCAAGGTTGCCGAGCATATCGCCTTGCTGAGCAACTTTGCCATCCACTTTCGAGGCATTGAGATGATACACGACCGCCAACGGCGAATAGTACGCAACAAATGTATAGGCCCCGCCGGGTTTCACCTGATGGGAATACGAGTTATCGCCGTTAGGTTTGAGCTCTTGAACTTCGCCATTCGGAAGCTCGATCTCAACCTTCTGCAACTTATACAGCTCACCGCCTGCTTTATAAACCGGCGTCGTGACGTCAGGGGTCACCGTTGCCGTAGCAGGATCGGTGTCCGCGTTGATAACGGGATCGATGTCGTACCTAGGCACATTGACCTTGTCCGTGCCCTTAAAACCGGCGCGATACAGGTTGGTGGTGTAGTTGACGTCGTACTTCGCGTACACCGGATAGGCATCCTGGCACTGGGTGACCTTGGAGTCAGGTGTCGCCAAGTATGGCGTCGCCTTCTCCGGATCACTCGTCACATAGGGGTCGCCGGCAACATCATAGATATATTTCCAGACGGGAGAATCCTGCTGGACCTCGGCGGTCGAAATCCAGCCCAGGAACTTATAGCCCGGCACCGCCATCTCCGCATCGGTCGGGGAAGCTTCGAGGGTCAGGGGACTCTCATACGATCCCTTCTCACCATCTTCTGGCTTTTCTGCCACTTTAACCGACGTATTAACATGCGGGTAGTAATACGTGAACGTCGGATCAACCCCGTTCACCTTGGCCTGCAGCAAGTTACTCTCATAGCGCCGCGTGGCAGTCCTCACGACCTTATCGCCCTTGTTGTAGAAATTAACGTCCGTGGTAATCATCGCGCGAACGTAGTACTTCTTATCTGTACGCACCATGCTCTCGATGGGATTTTTCACATATGTCCAATATTCACCATCGCGCTCAAGCGTCCAGAAATTCAGGCGATAGCGATCATTCACCGGTTTGACCGTTACGTTCAGCGAAGCCGAAGTCCAAGTATCGCTTAGCGTTGCAGCGCCTGGAAAATCGGTATCGGCATAGAGGTTTTTCAGAGTATCGGCTCCCGTATCGTTTTTAACGTTGTGCGAGTACGCATTAAGGGGACTCACGACAAGGGTATTCGCCGTGAAGCGCGTGCCACACGTTTCGTCATACCTATCCTTTATACCGTGGTCAACATGCTCCGGACCCCAGTGGACGACGTTTTCACGCACGAAGGTACTACCGACGTTTTCCTCAAAGGGCGTTCGATAGCGATTCCAAACGGAACAAAGTAGCTTGCTGTCCGTAAACTCATGGTTGGTATAAGCCCGAACGTAATAATCCACTCGGTACTCAAAGCGGGCGATGTAGGTGTGTCGCACGGTTAGATCGACATCGGCAGGGAGTGTATAGCTGGGGTCGCGGCTTACGCGCACCTCTAGCGGGGCATCTTCGGTCCCCTTGTTTTCATACCAACCCAAGAAGCGATAGTCATCGGGCAGCTTGCCGTCCTCGGACAGAGGCTTATTGTCCTTATCTCGTACCTGCACGGTATAGGAGCTCGTTCCATTCTCGCCCGGCTGCACGTCCACATGAGTATTACCCACGCCAACGCGCTGGGTCACATCACCGAGTTCATCCTGCTCATTGCCTTCGAACACCGTCATGATGTTCGAAACATAGTCGCTGTACACGGGATAGAAATCGGTGGGGCCGACCACGGCAATCTCGCTGCCCACGGGATAGAATGCTCCCTTGTTTTTCAGATCAGCCAGCCGATCTGAGGTAATGGCAGCATAGGCGCCATTCATGCTCTTATCGGCGTTCGGCTGCGTGGTCCATCCAATAAACGTCGCGGTAGGCGGCAAGCCGCCGCGATCCGCGGGGGCAGCCGGCGTCAAACCGACGCCATAGCGGTACCAGTCCGTGGACGGATCGTGTGCCTTGCCGTCTTTCCAATCAAGCGTCTCGCCCTTAACGTTATAGAGCAGCACCTGCGCCTCGTATGAAGCGATAAAGAGGTCATTGCCCTTGAAGCCCTCACTCTCGGCATGATCCTTGCCGTTGTCGGCAGTGTAGATAGAGGTCGCCTCGTGCTTCGTGTTGTCCTGAACGCGCTTGCCATCCCTCACAGCAGCACCATCGGTCTTGCCGTCAAACCAGCTGTTGTCTTGGCCAATGTGGTTCACACGCACATCGGGTTCGCGGAACCAACCCATAAAGCGGTAACCGTCGTTCGCCTCGCTCAGCCCCTCAGGCTTTGCAGAGGTCTCCTGCTTAAACGTTACCGACGTATCGCCTTGGGCCAAGCCCTGTGCCGTTCCGGCTAGCACGGCGCTCACCGCAAAGGTGTACGGATCGCTGGTGGACTGGTCTTTGCCCAACATGGTTGCCAGAACAGTTGCCGTGCCCGCACCGGGAAAATCAATCGTCGCCTTAACGCTCTGGCCATGCACGGGGATATTCAGCTTGTAATCCATCGCCCACTCATTGGTGTGCTGACCACCCAGAGCCTTGTCGTTATCAGTCGAGCGCTTGGTGCCGGCGCAAAAGTCATAGTCGTGCTCTTCCCACAGCTCGCGCGTGGTGTAGCGCTCGTCATCCCACGGGCCGTAGCCGTCGCCCTTGGTGGTACCGTCACCGCCAAACGAGGGGATCTTCTTTTTGGCAGGATTGCCCTGGCTATTGCCAGACAGGCTCACGCTCGGCTTAAAGTAGCACTCGGTAACCGTGGCGTCGCCCTTGTTGGCGCGCGCGGCAATACCGCCCAAGTTCACGTCGTTTTGAATAATGGGGATCACGGCGATGGGATTGTACTGACGCGAGCTCAAATCGCCGGCGAAATGGCTGCGAGTGATTTCATTACCGCTCTTAGACAAGATGCGGCCTGCAAGACCGCCCGTCCAAGCGCGCGTTACGGAGACAACGCCCACGTAAGAAGCAGCATAGCTATAGCATTTCGCCGTTGAAAAGCAATCGATGACTTTAGCGCCTTCCGCCATGCAACCGACGAAGCCCGAAGCGTACACGTTGTTGCCGCCCAGGGCGCCGATGGCCACATCGTACTTATTGGTAACGTCGGTCATGTCCATCGAGGAGCCATCCTCGCTTCGCGTGGGCGTAACGCGGCAGTACTCGATGGTCGAGTTCTTGACGTAGCCGGCAAATGCCGCCATGTACAGGCCCTCGCCACCGATCGCCTGCACACCTGCAGTGGTGTTATGGACGGCTCGACCGCCGCGCACCTCGCAGTTGTACAGATTGCAGCCCTCCAGCTCGCCTGCGATCATGCCGCCTTCGAAGCCGGCGTTCGTGATAACGTTGAGCATGTTGTTGGCGCACGTAACGTGCAGGGTGCTCTCCATGACCATGACGTTTTCGAAGCTGGTGTTGACGGCCTTGCCCACGATGATGCCGCCGCGGAAGTCCGCCCAGATGTTGGCGTCCTCGACAAGGAAGTTCTTGATGGTGGCGCCGTCGGTCTCGGCAAAGAAGCCCGTATCGCGCTCGGGATCCAACATATTGTTGGCGTAGTTCAGACCCGTCACGGTGTGGTTCTGACCATCGAAAACGCCCTTGAAGGGATGCTCCTTATTGCCAAAGGAGAGGTGCTTGACCGTATCCTCAACAATGGCGTTCATATCATCATCGTTAAGAACGATATCGTTATCGAGATAGACGCGCCACTGCGACGTGTCGCGTTGACGCGACAGCGCGACGCACGCCAGGAAGTCGTTCCTGTTTGTGATATGGAATTCGGTCTGATCCTCGGCATGCGCTGCCGCCGGCAACACCATAACGCAGCAAAGGACGATTGTCGCCACGACAACCAGCCTGCCGAGCACGCCTCGGTTCATATTCTTAATCTCCATGGGCTAGTTCGCCTCCGGCCAGCCCGCGACGTCGAGCACATCGAGGACGGTATCGTTTGCCTGCTGGTTTTTGGCCTGCACGGCCTGGACGTCGATATCGAGCCTGAACGAACCGTCGCGCGCGGCATCGTGGTAGTCGCCCACGAAGCGCAGCGAGTCCATGAGGCTCTCCGTCATGGCGCCGGAATCGAGCACGCCCCCGCGTCCAGCCAATCCGCGGTAGTAGTACCACCCATCGCCGCCATCGATCCACGGGGACCCCTCACCCGCGTTCACGTGAAAGGCGACGTCGCCCGAGGCATCCGCACTCGTACCGTCGGGCGCCACTGACGTCATGCGCAGACGAGCGCGAACGTACTCAGGCTGCGCGCCGGCGTTCTCCACGCGCACGATGCGGCTGATGTCAGAGCCCCCGGCCTCGGTGTCGGGATAGTCCCCGTGCTCGTCGGCCTCAAACGGGATCTCCTCGCCCTGCTCGTTTAGGGTGTATTCGCAGACTCGTACCTTCACGCTGCCAAACGACTGTCTCTTATACACATCTCCGAGCCCACGAGACGCGTAGTAA
>UQSK01000044.1 GCA_900543605.1 uncultured Collinsella sp. | reverse complement strand
CGAGATTACTACGCGTCTCGTGGGCTCGGAGATGTGTATAAGAGACAGCTCCCATCCCATACGTCTTTAGAAACAAGAGCCCCGCTCGGGTGAACGGGGCTCGGATACATACGTTTACGCAGCTGCTACAGCGCCATCGTGCGAGCGCGGTCGATGCGCGCCAGGCAGTCGTCGCGGCCGACGAGCGCCATGGTCTCGCCCAGCGGGGGGCTCACCATGTTGCCGCAGACGGCGACGCGCACAGCCTGGAACACCACGCGCTTCTTGAGGTCCATCTGCTCGGGCAGCGGCTCAAGCGCGGCGTCGATGTTGGCGGCCGTCCACTCGTCCACGCCCTCGAGCGCGGCCTTGGCGGCATCCAGAATGGCACCCATGCCTTCCTTGGCCAGGCCCTTGTTGACAGACTTGTCGTCATACTCGAGCGTCTCAGCCGTAGCAAAGATGGGGGCGGCGACGGTCACGGCGTCGGCCGGCATCTTGGTGCGAGGCTTGACGATGGCGGCAAGCGCATCGATCCAATCCTCGCCGTACTCGACATTACCCTCGATGAGACCCGCCTCGTGCAGCTCGGGAACCATGATCTCGTCGGCAAACTGAGCATCGGACATGCCGTTGATATACTCGGCATTGACCCAGTCGAGCTTCTTGGGGTCGAAGGTCGCCGGGTTCTTGGAGATGCGGTCGAGCGAGAACTTGCTGGCCAGGACATCGCGCGGGATGATCGTGGTCTCGCCGTCGAGCGACCAGCCGAGCAGCGCCAGATAGTTGACGAAGGCGTCGGACAAGTAGCCGGCGTCGCGGTACTCCTCCACCGAGGTGGCGCCGTGGCGCTTGGAGAGCTTCTTGCCGTCAGCGCCCAGGATCATGGAGATGTGGGCAAACGTGGGCACGGGCGCGCCGAGGGCCTCGTAGACCATGACCTGACGCGGGGTGTTGGACAGATGGTCATCGCCGCGGATGACGTGGGTGATCTTCATCATGGCGTCGTCGACGACGGTCGCGAAGTTATACGTGGGCGTGCCGTCGGAGCGGAAGATGACGAAGTCGTCGAGCTCCTTGGCGTCGAAGGTCACCTCACCGTGGACGGCGTCGTGAATGACGACGTCGCCGCGGTCCTCGGGAACCTTAATGCGCAGGACGTAGGGCTCACCGGCCTCGATGCGGCGGCGTGCCTCCTCGGGATCAAGATCGCGGCAGCGACGCTGATAGCCCTGGAAGGGGTCCTTACGCTCCTGAGCGGCCTTGCGGTCGGCGTCGAGCTGCTCCTTGGTGCAGAAGCAAGGATAGGCCTTGCCCTCGTCCCAGAGCTTCTGGGCGGCCTGCTTGTACAGGTCCAGGCGCTCGGTCTGAGCATAGGGGCCAAAGTCGCCGCCCACCTCGGGACCCTCGTCCCAGTCAAGACCCAGCCAACGCATGGCGCGCAGGATGATCTGCGTGTTCTCGTCGGTGGAACGGGTGGGGTCGGTGTCGTCGATGCGCAGGATGAACGTGCCGCCGTTTGCGCGGGCGAAAGCCCAGTTATAGATAGCGGTGCGGGCGCCGCCGATGTGCAGCTTGCCCGTGGGTGAGGGTGCAAAGCGGACGCGAACGTCTGATGCCATGGAAATCTCCTCGATTGCAGGATGGATGTCTAACCGCACCAGTATAAAGCATCAAAGCAACCTCCGCACAAAGGGCATCGACCCACTCATTGGGGACAGACTTAAATGACCAGTCTTTGGGCAACCTGTCGGCACTTAGGTAAGGCTGTTCGTTTAAGCCTGTCCCCAATGAGTACCCGGCCGGCCATTTAAGCCTGTCCCCAATGAGTGGGTGCGGAAAGGGTGTGAATGTTTGATTTACGCGCTATGATGTGCCCTTGCATAGAGAGCCCGGCGGAATGGTAACGGTCGCCGGGACACGTTTTTGAAAGGACAATCATGTCAAAAGAACTTCGTTCCATCCCGCCCCAACACGGGTCCTTTGTTTTTACGTCGGAGTCGGTGACCGAAGGTCATCCCGATAAGATCGCTGACCAGATCAGCGACGCCGTCCTCGACGCAATCCTCGCCAAAGAAATAGAGCTCCAGGAGCAGGGCTACATCGCCCCCAACGGCGTGCCCGCCAACGTGGAGAACGTCCGCTGCGCCTGCGAGACCCTCGTGACCACCGGCACTGTCATCGTCGCCGGCGAGATTCGCACCCAAGCCTACGTCGACGTTCAGGAAATCGCCCGCGGCGTTATCCGCCGCATTGGCTATAACCGTGCCAAGTTCGGTTTTGACTGCGATACCTGCGGCGTTATGAGCCTCATCCACGAACAGTCGCCCGATATCGCCCAGGGCGTTGACGAGTCCTTCGAGACCCAGACCGGCGCTACCACCGACCCGATCGACCTGATCGGTGCCGGCGACCAGGGCATGATGTTCGGTTATGCCTCCAACGAAACCAAGACCCTCATGCCCATGCCGCACTACCTGGCAAGCCGCCTGGCCGAGCGCCTGGCCGCCGTGCGTCACGACGGCACCCTGCCCTACCTGCGTCCCGACGGCAAGACCCAGGTCACCGTGCGCTACGAGGAAGGCAAGCCCGTTGAGGTCACGACCATCGTCATCTCCACGCAACACGCCGCCGAGATCGAGGACATGGGCAAGATCAAGGCCGACCTCATCGAGCACGTCATCACCCCGGTCATGGCCGCTGAGAACATGCCATGGGACAACGCGGACATCTACGTGAACCCCACCGGTCGCTTTGTCGTGGGCGGCCCCATGGGCGACACGGGCCTCACCGGCCGCAAGATCATCGTCGACACCTACGGCGGCTACGGACGTCACGGCGGCGGCGCCTTTAGCGGCAAGGACTGCACCAAGGTCGACCGCTCCGCCGCGTATGCCGCGCGCTGGGTCGCCAAGAACGTGGTCGCCGCCGGTCTGGCCGACCGCTGCGAAGTCGAGCTTGCCTACGCCATCGGCGTGTCCAAGCCGCTGTCGATCATGGTCGACACCTTTGGCACCGCACATGTTGCCGAGGACAAGATCGTCGAGGCCGTGGAGAAGACCTTCGACCTTCGTCCGGGCGCAATCATCCGCGACCTAGACCTGCGTCGCCCGATTTACGAGAAGACAGCAGCCTACGGTCACTTTGGCCGAGAAGACGCCGACTTCACCTGGGAGAAAACCAATCGAGTCGAAGAACTCAAAGCAGCCTGCGGCCTGTAAGCCAGCGGCAAAAGCTGCAGCCACATATCGATGCATCAAAAGAAGTACCGGCCCCAACCGGTACTTCTTTTTTATATAAACGGTGGTGAAGATGTCACGATATACAGGGTAAAGCGCGCCACTAGCTGATGAATTTTGTCATCTGATAGTTCCAACCATGTATCCTAAGTTCCGAGGGCTTTGGTATTTGGTCGGTCGCGAGTTCCGCACGAGCCGGAGGCCACTTAATGTGGCCTCCGTGCGAGCCAGGACTGTAGAGCAGGCGAGCAAATACCAAAGTCCTCGGAACGACGGGATAGAGAAGGAGCACCCATGGCAGGCAAGCCGCAAACACTAGCTACGACCTCGGCATTCGAGATCTTGGGCCCCGTCATGGTCGGCCCCAGTTCATCGCACACCGCCGGCGCCCTGCGCTGCGCCCAAGTTGCCGCCAGCCTGCTGGAAGGCCGCATCACCAAAGTCACCTTTGGCCTGTGGAACTCCTTCGCCCACACCTACCGCGGCCACGGCACCGACCGTGCGCTCGTCGCGGGCATCCTGGGCCTCGACACCGATGACGAGAACATCAAGCAGGCCTTCGACCTCGCGCGCGAGCAGGGCCTCGAATATCACTTTGACATCAAAGGCGACGACGCCTCCATCCACCCCAACACCGTCGACATCGACATGGTCGACGACACGGGCGCCACGGCACAGGTCCGCGGTGAGAGCCTGGGCGGCGGCAAGATGCGCATCAGCCGTATTAACGGCGTCGGCGTCGACATCTCGGGCATGTACTCCACACTCTTCGTGGCACACCAGGACGTCCCCGGCGTGCTCGCCGCGCTCACCAACCTGCTCGCCTACGCCCACGTGAACATCGCCTTTTGCCGCACCTACCGCACCGAAGTGGGCGGCCAGGCCTACTCCGTCTTTGAGACCGACGGCGCGCCCGACGACACCGTTATCCCGATGCTACGCAAGCTCGACAATGTCGATTACGCGACCTTTATCGAGCTCCCCGGTTCTGCCTCGTCGATCTCCCCCGGCGTCTCGGCCAAGGAGATCTTCGACGACGGCGAGCAGCTGCTCGATGCGTGCGAGGAACTGGGACTCAGCATCGGTGCCGTCATGGCCGTTCGCGAGGCACATCTGACCGGCGAGGCCCACGCCGTCGCCGCCATGCGCCGCGTGCTCGACGTCATGCGCGAGGAGACCACGGCCCCCATCGCCAATCCGCAGCGATCGCTCGGTGGGCTTATCGGCGGCGAGGCCAAACTCGTCGATGCCACCGGCCGCAACGATTTGAGCACAAGCCTGATGGGCGCCGTCCAGACCGACGCCGTGGCCCGCGCCATGGCCGTGCTCGAGCGCTCCGCCACCATGGGCGTGATCGTCGCCGCTCCGACGGCAGGATCCGCGGGTGTTGTGCCCGGCTGCGTGCTGGCGCTCGCCGATCGCCTGCAGCTCGACGACGAGCAGGTCATGGACGCGCTCTACTGCGCAGCCGCCATCGGCCTCAACCTCACCACAAGCGCCTGCGTTGCCGGCGCCGAGGGCGGCTGCCAGGCCGAGGTCGGAAGTGCCGCCGCTATGGCCGCCGCCGCGCTGGTGCAGATGCTGGGGGGTACGCCCGAGCAGGCGCTTGATGCCAGCTCCATCGCGCTGAGCAACCTGCTGGGCCTAGTCTGCGATCCCGTAGGCGGCCTCGTTGAGGTGCCCTGCCAAAACCGCAACGCCATCGGCGTGGCCGCGGCCTTTAGCTCGGCACAACTCGCCCTCGCCGGCATTAAGAGCCTGGTTCCGTTTGACCAGATGGCACATGTCATGCTCTCGGTGGGTCACGCGTTGCCGGCCACACTGCGCGAAACGGCAAAGGGCGGCATTGCGCAAGCTCCGGCTGCACTTTCGGCCTGTGCAAAATGCGGTGTGTGCGGATAGTGGCAAAGAACGACTCAAAGGTGGGACAAATGTCCCACCTCTTTTGAATGCCACCGTTTCCGTACCACAAACAGTAGGGCAATCGCTATAATGCAAGCCCAGTAAAAACACGATGAGCCATAAGGCGAAATTCGAAGGATATGCATACGATGTCGCAAAACGATCGAACTCAACTGATTCCCGATCCGCAGCAGCCGAGCAGGCACACCGGCGGCGTTCAGTCGCCGCGTCCTATCGCGCCGAGCCACGGTCAGCAGCGTGGTGCGGCAAACGCTTCCCAACGCCCGAACCAGCAGCGACAGCAGCGTCAACAACGTCAGCAGCGCCGGGCAAACGGCAATGCGCCCAAGCAGCCCCCCACGCATGCTCGAGGCGATCGCGGCCCCGCGCGCAAACCCGCCGAGAACAATAAGTCAGGCAAAAAGACGACGCTCTTTGTCGTCCTGGGTCTTATCGTCATTGTCTATATCGTAGGCATCGTAGCGTTTTCGCAGCTAGCATACCCCAACACCACCATTGCCGGCGTCGACGTCTCGTTCTCCAACGCCTCGTCTGCCGCAACCAAGGTCAACTCGGCATGGAAGCACTATAAGCTCACCGTGACAGGCGATGACTTTAGCTGGAGCTATCAGCCCGAGTCCGATGAGCCCATCGTCGATGGCGAAGCTGCCGCAAAAGAAATCATCAGCCACAACGAAGCCTTTGTATGGCCGGTCCGCCTTGTGGAATCCTTAAGCGGCAAGACCAAAACAACCGCTACCTCCAACGAAATCGATCTTGATCAAGACGTCGACCTGTCCATGCTCTCCGACACCTTTGACCAAAAGAAGTTTGAGAAGGATCTGGGCGCCGCCATCGACGAGTTTAACGAGGGGCGTTCGGGCACGTTCGAGGCCAATAGCTCCTATGACGAGCAAGCGGGCAAGTTTACCGTCGAGAAGGCGCGCTCCAACGAAAAACTCAACCGCGAACATGTCATTAAGTATGCCGAGCTCGAACTTGCCTCGCTGGCCGAGACCGTAGATCTTTCCAAGCTCGGCAACGATGCCTATGAGCCGCTCAATGGAACGCTGACCGATGATCAGATTCAGGCCGCATGCGATGCCGCCAACAACTTCCTGGGCGTCAACGTGACTCTCAAGCTTAACGACGAGGATGCCGGCAAGGTTGATGGCGGCTCCGTATTGCAGTGGATCAGCTTTGCCGATCCGGCCAACCCCACGCTCGATACGTCGCAGATCAGCAGCTGGGCAGCCGAGTTCGCTAACGGCTTTAATACCGTGGGCTCCACTCGCTGGTGGACGCGCGCCGATGGCAAGCAGTGCGCCGTCGAAGGCGGTGACTTTGGTTGGTCCATCGACAGTAGCTCGCTCGCCAAGCAGGTCGAGGACGCCATTAACAACAAGCAGACCGGCGAAATCGAGATCAAGTACTCCCAGAAGGCCGACACCTTTACCGCAAAGGGAGAGCCCGACTGGAAGGCGTATATCGACGTCGACCTGTCAGAGCAGCACGCGCGCTACTATGACGAGAACGGTAATATCGTTTGGGAGGCCAACTTTATTTCCGGCAAACCGGGCGAAGACGCCACCCCCGAGGGCGTGTGGCAGATCAACAGCAACGACGGCGGCAGTACCCTGATCGGAGCCAAGGACCCCGAGACCGGTAAGCCCAAATACGAGAGCCCGGTGAGCTACTGGATGCCGTTCGAGGGCAACATGATCGGCTTCCACGATGCCACCTGGCAAAACGACAAGAGCTTCGATAACGCCGAATCGTACAAGTGGTGCGGCAGCCACGGTTGCATCAACCTGCGCCTGGCAGACGCCAAGGCACTTCACGACTGCATCAAAGTCGGCCTGTGCGTGGTCGTGCACTCGTAGTGCAACGCGCGCATTCCTACAACGTGGAACCGCTGCGACCAATCTAACAGTTCCGAAAGAAACCGTCCCATGCGCCCGCCCCAACCGGTGGGCGCATATAATTATCGAGGTTCTTTCTATAAAGGAGACGCTATGCCGAATGTCCCCACCATCACCCCGGGCCCAGATGATACCGAGCACTCGACCGAAGGTGCCACCGAAACGATTCCGCTGATTACAAACGCACAACCCGATAAACAGAGCGGACGCACGAACGATACGGCCGAGATTTCCGATGAAGAAGCATATGCCAAGCTCAAGGCAAAACGTGCCGAACGTCGACGCAAAAAGCTGATTCGACGCGGTATTGCCGCCGGCGTCGTGGGTGCCATCACGCTCATTGCCATTATCGCAACCCTTGTTATCAATGCGCAGCCACAAGGCGCTAGCGGGCCTGTGACCGACATGGTGACCGAGGGCACGTTTACCACAACGGTCGAGGCGAAAGGCCAGCTCAAACCCATTTCGTCCTCAGTGGTCTCCCCTTCTGTCGACGGCACGGTCGATTCGATCAACGTGCAGGCAGGCCAATCCGTTAACGAGGGCGACGTGCTTATGACCATTAAAAACGACGAGCTCGACCGCAACGTTGCCGAGGCGCAGCGTGCAGTTGCGGCCGCCCAGGAAGACCTCACCAACGCACAGAAAGCCGCCGCTGCCGCGCAGGCCACCCCAACGACGGACGTCGATAGAGCTTCCGCAGCGGCTGGCGTCTCCGACGCATCAGCGAACACGAACGCCGTATCGGCCGCGCAGCGCAGCCTCGCATCGGCCCAGGCAAACCTCGATCAGGCGAACGCCAAGGCCGCCAGTCGCACGGTCACGGCCCCGAGCTCGGGCAGCATCGTGGAGCTCAACGCCAAGGTTGGCGCCACGGTAACAGGCGGCATGATCATGGGCGAAAGCGATACGAGCGGCGGCAAGCAGTGCATGCAGATCGCCGACCTGTCCAAGATGAAGGTAACCGTGCAGGTGGGCGAAAAGGACATCGCCAAGATCGCCGTTGGGCAGAGCGCCAACGTCACGTATCCCGCGTTTCCCGATATCGTGAGCCAGGGCACCGTCACGGCTATCGCGTCGGTGGCAAACTCCGACGCCGCCAACGGTGGCGGCGGCAGCGCAACCTTTAACGTCGACATTCTCATCGAGGCGCCCGACGCGCGCCTGAAGCCGGGCATGACGGCCGAGGTATCGGTGGTGACCGAGCAGCTCGACGAAGTGGTGATGGTGCCGACGATGGCGCTCATGACCGAAGACGGCGAACACTATTACGTCAATCTGGCCACAGATGACGAAAGCAAGGATACGCGCCGCGTGAAGGTGGCCGTCGTAACGCAAAACGACAACGAAGCCGTAGTCGGCAAGACACAGGTCAAGCGCGACGACCAGGGCAACGAGATCAACCCCAACGTGCCGGTTACCAAGCTGCGCGATGGCGACACCCTCGTCATGGACACCGGAGCGGACGCAACGGCTGACGGCGGCTACAGCGCGGATTCGGGCAGTATGTCTGACGATGAGGGCATGTAATGCGTCCCGTTATCGAAATCCGCAACGTGCACCGCATCTTTGAGAGCGAGGCAGGTTGCGCCCACATCTTGCACAACGTGAGCCTGGCGGTAAAACCCGGCGAGTTCGTCGCCATTACCGGCCCCTCGGGCTCGGGCAAATCAACGCTCATGAACATCCTAGGCTGCCTGGATAAGCCGACGGTGGGCGACTATTACCTGCAAGGGCTCAACGTGGCCGAGCTCGATGATGACGAGCTCACCGAAGTTCGCGCCCTGAGCATTGGCTTTGTCTTTCAGAGCTTCAACCTGCTGCCGCGCTTATCGGTTATCGAAAACGTCATGCTGCCGCTGGCCTACACCAATGTGCCCCGTAGCCAGCGCGAAATGCGAGCCGTGCACGCGCTGCAGGCCGTCACGCTGCCGGTCGACCACTGGGACCACCGCATATCCGAGCTCTCAGGCGGCCAGATGCAGAGGGTGGCCATCGCGCGCGCCCTCGTCAACGATCCACCCATCATTTTGGCTGACGAGCCGACGGGAAACCTGGACTCCGCCACTGGAGCGCTTGTAATGGAGACCTTCCATAGACTTCAGGAGCGCGGCAAAACCATCGTGCTCATCACACACGACCCCGGCATCGCCGCCGAGGCCGACCGTGCCGTGACCATCCGCGACGGTCGCATTCACGACGGCGCGTATATTCCACATACACCGAAGACCCTGCGCAGCGCCGTAGATAGCCTGCCCATGATTTCCGCCTCCGCCAACCCGCCGAAAGGAGTGGTGGCATGAGAGCCCGCGATCTCATCCAGGAAGCCCTTCACTCGCTCGAGGCCAACAAGGGGCGCAGCCTGCTCACCATCCTGGGCATTGTCATCGGCATCGCCTCGGTTATTGCCATGACTTCGCTCATCGGCGGCATCCAAAACAGCTTGGTCAACAGCCTGGGCCTCAACGCAGCTCGTATGGTTCAGATCTATTCGTCCCAAGAACTCACCGATTCTGACGTTCAGAAGCTTCAAAAACTAGTGCCGCAGATAGAGCAGATCGGAATTGTCGACAGCGCGTACACCGAGTACAAGACCGGCGATAAAAGCTATACCGTCATGGCGCAGGGCGTCGACAGCGAAATGCTCGACGCCGTGGGGGCCGGCAAGCTCGTTGCGGGGCGCACCTATTCCCAGGCCGAGTCTCAATCAGGCTCGCGCGTGGCGCTCATCAGCCGCGGCGGCGCCGATCAGCTTTTCGGCAGCGAACAGGATGCGCTGGGGAAAACCATCAAGGTGTCCAACGGCGAGGTGCAGATTGTAGGCGTGATTGATGGCGGCGGCGACTCCATGGGCTCGCTCACGCTGTATATGCCACGCGAAACCATCTCCGGGCTGTTTGGCGACGAGAATCCTTCATTCCCCAGCGTGACGGCACTTGCCGCCGAGGGCACGGACATGGATGAACTCTGCAAGACCATCGAGTCCAAGGTGCGCGCGATGAAGGGCATCGCGGAGGATGATGAGTACGACAGTGTATCGGCGACCTCCATGAAAAGCGCTATCGATGCACTCAACTCCTTTATGGGCGCGTTCTCGCTCATCATGGGTGCTGTCGCCAGCATCTCGCTGCTTGTCGGCGGTATCGGCATTATGAATATGATGCTCACCAACGTGACGGAGCGCATTCGCGAGATCGGCATCCGCCGCGCTCTGGGCGCCAGTCGTCGCGATATCACCGCGCAGTTTTTGGCCGAGTCTTCGGCGCTGTGCGTCACCGGTGGACTGTTGGGTGTCCTGATTGGCTATCTGCTGGCATGGGGACTCACGTTCTTTGCCGCAAGCTCGGGCATCATGAGCGAGTTTGGAGCTACCGGGACGATCACGCCAAGCTTCTCCATTACGACAGTGTTGAGCGCGTTTGCCGTATCGGTCGGCATCGGCGTAATCTTTGGCTTCTATCCCGCTCGCCGCGCAGCAAAGCTCGACCCGGTGGAGTGCCTACGCTACCAGTAAGCCACCACCAACAAGTTGCGGTGAATTAGGGGCTGAATATGCTATATAGCAGCAAAAACAGACACTATTTCACCGCAACTTATTGAAGGGCTGCTTGCGCCAGTTCCGGGCGTCGTCCTCGAGCTAATGGCGGATGACGGTCTTGTACGGCTCGAGCTTACTCGAGGCGCTCCTCCTCGCGGGCGGGAGGGCGCGCAGGCGCGGCGAGCGCCTAGCGCGCGAACTCCCGTAAGACCGCGTCTTCCACTTCCCGGAGCGAAAGGGCCCCGCCTCCCTCGGCGGGACGGGCGACCACGATACAGCGCGCCCCCACGTCGCGCGCGGAGGCGATCTTCTCGGCCGTGCCGCCTACGGTTCCCGAGTCCTTGGTCACAAGCCACTGGGCGCCCACCTGCCGAAGCATCGCCTCGTTGAGCTCGCGGGTGAAGGGCCCCTGCATGCCGATGACGTGCGACGGCGAAAACCCCGCGTCGATGCACTTCGTTATAGCACCGGGCAGCGGGAGCACACGCACGAAGAAGCGCTCCGCGAAATCGGTGACGCGCGTGTAGGGAGCAAGATCCTTGCTCCCCGTCGTGAGAAGCGCGCGACCCGGGTTCTCGGAGAGAAGGCGCGCCGCGCAGGCGATCGACGCGACCGACACGACGCCTTTGGGCAGCGCCTCGACCGGGCGCGCAAGGCGCAGGCATCGTGCACCCACGGCAAGCGAAGCGGCCCGGATGTTGCCGCTTGCGAGCGTAGCGAAGGGATGCGTGGCGTCGACGACGATGCGCGCACCGGAAAGCTCGCGCTCCATGTCGGCTTCGTCGAGCCTGCCCGCATGCACCTCGATGCCCGGAAGCTCGCCCAAAAGCTCGCCTCCGTACTCGGTTGCCGCGTAGGCACGGGCGGGGATGCCCACCCCGCTCGCCCATTCGCACAGAAGGCGACCCTCGGTGGTGCCGGCGAAGATGCGCAGCGCCGGCGCGGATGCGGGGGCCGTCACTTTGGGCCGCCTGTGCGCGTGATCTGGTAGAGCAGCGCGTTCATAATGGCGGCCGCCACGGTCGAGCCGCCCTTGCGACCCCTCGCGACGATGGCCGGCACGCGTCGCGCGAGTAGCTCCTCTTTCGCCTCGACCACGTTCACAAACCCGACCGGCACCCCAACGACGAGCGCGGGCGCGATCTTCCCCGCGTCCATGAGCTCGGCGAGGCGCAGAAGTGCTGTGGGAGCGTTGCCGACGGCCACGATGAGCGGACCCTCGATGCCGCAAGCTTTGTCCATGCTCGCAACGGCGCGAGTCGTGCCCGCGGCGCGCGCAGCCGCGGCGACATCAGGGTCGGCCATGTAGCACACGGCCTTGCAGCCGAGCTTCGCGAGCGCGGGCTTGCTTATGCCTGCGAGCGCCATGTTCGTGTCGGTGAGCACCGTGGCCCCTGCGCGCAGTGCGTCGAGCGCACAGCGCGCGGCGTCATTGGTGAACACGAGGGAATCGGCGTACGAGAAGTCGGCAGTGGTGTGGATGACGCGCTTCACGACGGGCTCTTCGAGCGGCGGGAACGTGCGGCCGCCGAGCTCTTCGGTGATGATCTCGAAGCTGCGCCGCTCGATGTCGCCGGGCGCCATCTCCTTGGAATCCATCTAGTACTCCACTCCTTCCCTTGCACATATCCCCTGCTCGTAGGGGTGTTTCTCGCACCGCATCTCGGTTATGTAGTCGGCCTTCTCCACGATCTTGCGGGAAGGCGCGCGCCCGGTGAGCGCTACTTCGACGCCGCGCGCGGACAAATCGAGCGCGCGGTCCACGAGCGCCTCGTCGACAAGCCCCTTCGAAAGCGCGTCGAGCGCCTCGTCGAGCACGAGCAGCCCCTCCTGCGCGCCCTCGAGCTCGGCGAGCGCGGAAGCGAGGCTCCCATCGTGCAGCTCGCACGTCGCGGCAAGTTCTTCCGGCGTCATCGACCAGGTAAACTTGTCCGACACCTTCCCCGCGAACACGGGCACGCCGAAATGCTCGGCGAGCAGGCGCGCCTCCCCGCTTTCGCCGTCTTTCAGGAACTGCACGACGACGACGCGGCGGCCTGCGGCGAGCATGCGAAGGGCGAGGCCCATCGCCGCCGTGGTCTTGCCTTTGCCGTCGCCATGATACACGTGGATCATACGCCCTCCTCGATAATGCGGTAGACATACTCCATGTCGAGCGCCCCGCGCACGCCGTCGGCCAGGCGGTCGAACTCGCGCGCACGGTGATCGGCCGCGGACGTCGCGCCCGCAGCACCCACGACGCTCTCGGGCAGGCCGCGCATGCGCGCAAGCGAGCGCGCGAGGGCAAGCGCCACCCCCGGTTCGTCGAACAGGCCGTGGAGATAGGTTCCGAACACGTTTCCGCAGGCCGCGCCTTCTGGTTTGCCGCCAATCGTGCCCGCAGGGGCGCAGGAGACGGTCGTTTCGCCGTCGTGAATCTCGTACCCGCGAGCCGTCATGCCGTTCCACACCGAGAACGCGCCTTGGGCGCCCGTGATGCGCAGCTCCGACTGGGCGAGGCGCTTTTCCTCCTTGAACACCGTAATTGCAGGGATGAGCCCGAGCCCGCGCGCGGTGCCAGCGCCTTCCCTGCCGTGCGGGTCGGAAAGCTCGTCTCCCAAAAGCTGGTAGCCTCCGCATATGCCGAGCACCGGCGTGCCCGCGCCCGAAAGCGCGCGTACACAGGCTCCGATGCCGCTAGCCGCAAGCCAGCGCGCGTCGTCGAGCGTGGTCTTCGAGCCGGGGAGCACCACCAGGTCGGGTCGACCGAGATCGGTCGTCGAGGAAACGTAGCGCACGCCCACGCCGGGCACGCGCGAAAGCGGGTCGAAGTCGGTGAAGTTCGACAGATGCGGAAGGCGCACGACGGCGACGTCGATGACGCCGCGCGCCTCGCGGGCAGATAGGCGCGGTGCAAGCGAGTCCTCGTCGTCCAGGTCGAGCGTAAGATACGGCACGACCCCCACGACGGGAACCCCGCACATCTTCTCGAGCGGGGCCAAACCCGGGCGCAGGATTTCCACATCGCCGCGGAACTTGTTCACCACAAGCCCCCGCAAAAGCGCGCGGTCCTCGGGTGCAAAGAGCGCGACCGTGCCGTAGAGCTGGGCAAACACCCCGCCTGGTTCGATGTCGCCCGCGAGCAGCACGGGGGAGGACACGGCGCGCGCGAGCCCCATGTTGACGATGTCGTTTTCGGCAAGGTTGATTTCGACGGGGCTGCCGGCGCCCTCGATGACGATGACGTCGTTTTCCTCCGCGAGCGAATCGAACGCCCCCAAAATCTGCGGCATGAGCGCCTTCTTTCGCGCGAAGTAGTCCCTCGCAGCGAAGGCTCCCTGCGCCTTGCCGACCACGATGAGCTGGCTTCGGTGGTCGCTTTCGGGCTTGAGCAGGATGGGGTTCATGCGCACGTCGGGCGCGATGCCGCACGCCTCGGCCTGCATGATCTGGGCGCGTCCCATCTCGAGCCCTTCGGCCGTGACACCGCTGTTGAGCGCCATGTTCTGGCTCTTGAAGGGAGCCACGCGCAGGCCGTCCTGCGAAAGCACACGGCACAGCCCCGCCACAAGCAGGCTCTTCCCCGCGTTCGACATGGTGCCCTGGATCATGATGGGCTTCGCCCTACCCACGGGTATCGACCTCCTTCGCCGAGCCTCGGCCATCCGCGCCCGCCATGGCGCCGCTGCAAGAAGCGCCGCCCCGTTCGTCGGGTTCGCCTTCGCCCGATGCGCCTTCCGCCCGAAGCGCGCGGCTGAACGCCATCGCAAGCCGGGCGTTCTCCTTGCGCGTGCGAACCGCGACGCGGCACCATAAACGGGACAGTACCGAAAACGAGTCGCACGTGCGGACCAAAACCCCCTGTTTATACAGGCGCTCGGGGATGTCTTTCGCCGGCGTGCGGACTAAAAGGAAGTTCGCATCCGACGGCACGACGGAAAGCCCGAGCGAGGAGAGCTCGTGGGAAAGCCACGCTCGCTCGCCCGCCAATACATCGCGCGTGCGCGAGACGTATTCGACGTCTTCCAGGGCGGCGATGCCCGCGGCCTCGGCGACCGAGGAGACGGGCCACGCCTGCCCCGCCCGGCGAATCCCCTCGATGAGTTGGGCGTTTCCGCTGATCAGATATCCCAACCGCAACCCCGCCATTCCGTAGAGCTTGGTGAACGCGGAGAGCACGGCCACATGGCGCGAACACGCGGCGCGTGCGGCCACGCTCCTTTCGCGGGCGTCGGGCGCAAATCCGAGGAAGCACTCGTCCACGACGAGCAG
>UQSK01000043.1 GCA_900543605.1 uncultured Collinsella sp. | reverse complement strand
TCGTGGGCTCGGAGATGTGTATAAGAGACAGCGCCAGCACGGCGCCCGTGGCAAGGACATCGTTCTTGGAATCTTGCGCGGTCGCATGCAGCGTCTCGGACTCAATGCGATCTCCGAGCTTTTGGTTGAGGGCCGCCATCCAGAGCTTTACGACCATCGAAAGCACGAGAACTGCCACCAGGGCAAGCGAGAACTCGACAGGTTCGGGGTGGATGACGCGCTCAACCGAGGACTTCACCAGCTCAACGCCAATCAGCAGCACGAGCGCCGCCACGACCAGACCCGAGAGATACTCGTAGCGACCGTGACCGTAAGGATGCTCGGGGTCGGCCGGCTTGCTCGCCAGCTTAAAGCCCAGCACGCTCACGATATTCGAACTGGCATCGGACAGGTTGTTCATGGCATCTGCCACGATCGAAACCGAACCCGAAATCACACCGATGGCACCCTTCGCAGCACAAAGTACCACATTGGCGACAATACACACCATGCCCGCTAACGTGCCCACACGCGCACGATCGCCCTGTGCGCGCTTAACTATCCACTCGACCATCTGCATCCGCCCCCACGGTACTACCTATATACCTATTGCTCAAACGGATTGTAGTGTAGCCACTTTGTCCTCAAGATACAAAAAGGCCGCAGCCCACACGGGCCACGGCCTTGGAATGTGACAAAGGAATCGTCCTTTTGTCGCACAGGTTTATGCGCTTACTTCAGCAGCGCTCGCCACTGTTTCGGACGAATCGGCTCCGTCCCCCGTCGCCTGCCCCTTCACCGGCACCACGCCAAAGCAGTAGCTCAGCGCCGCAGACACCGCAAATGCCGTGCCGCCGGCAACGCAGCACCACAGCAGGTTCGGGATGCCGCCCGTGGCAAAGCCAATGACCATGAGGACATTCGTCATGCCGATGGTATAGGCCGTAACGTGGCCCACGGCCGCAACAAGGCCTCCGACGGCGCCGCCAATGGCCATGCACGTCAGGCACCTTCCATATTTAAAGCCGCAACCGTACAGCGCCGGCTCGCTTACGCCGCCAAGCACGCCCGAGATCGAGTAGCCCAGCATGAGCGCCTTCTCGTCCTTATCCGCAACGCGGAGCGATGCGCCAAAGGGCATGCCCCAAACGGCAAACGTTGCCATCGTCGCGGCGATCAGGATGCACGAATCCGTTCCCACACTCATAAACTGCGCGTAGGCGAGCGATAGGATGACGTTGCTGACGCCCGCGATCTTTAGGAACTCCCAGCCCGCGGCAAGCCCCATGAGCGTGAGCAGCGACACGATGCCACCGGAATTGCCAAGCATAAACATAAGCTGGCCCAACAGCATGCCCAGATAGCTGCCCGCCGGCGCCGTAATGCACAGCGAAACCGGAACCATGACAAGCATGGTTGCAAACGGAACGAACGAAAACGCCACGGCCTTAGGGATAACGCGCTTAAAGAAACACTCCACTCGCCATAGCACGGGCACCGAGATGAGAACCGGAATAACAGTCGTCGTGTAATCGTTGACCGGCGCGGGAAGCAGACCATACACGGAAGTCATCGATGCCCCCGTCGTCGATGCGGCATCGACGAGCTTGAGCAGATCGGGCGCAATCAATACGCCGCCCAGCATCATACCCAGCTGCTCCGAGCAACCGAGCTGGCGGGCGGCCGCCCAACCAAGATAGATGGGCAAAAAGTAGTAGCCGGCGTTATAGAGCCAACTGTAGAACAGGCGATAGATTTCGGAATCGGCAGACCACAGGCCCAGCATGCCTTCGCCCATAATGACGGCGACGGTGCGGAACAACGCCGCGCAGACAATAAACGGCAACGCCGACATCATGCTTTTGGACAGATAGTCCACCACGGCCATGGCGTTTGATGAAACCGTCGTTGCAAACGTGGTGTTAGAAACTTGTGACATGGAACGCCTTTCCCAATGTGACATGCGGGCTGCCCCTTTGTCACATCGTGCGGTACTGACCGATTGCGCGGTACTTTTCGTAGCGGAGGTTTGTGAGGGTCGCCTCGTCGAGCTGCCCAAGCGTATCGAAGGCATCAAATGCCGAGGACATGACGGCACCGGCGATCTCCTCATGCGACAGGCCCCTATCGTCAACAATGCCGTCGATGATGCCGAGCGCCAACAGATCGGGAGCCGTGAGCTTCAGCGCCTCGGCAGCCTCATTCGCGCGGTCGGTATCCTTCCACAGGATCGACGCACAGGCCTCGGGGCTCACGACCGAATAGGCCGAGCTCGAGAGCATCAGGATGCGGTCGGCCACGGATAGCGCCAGCGCGCCACCAGAGCCGCCCTCGCCTGTCACCACCGAGACAATCGGCGTCTTAAGGCCGCTCATCCCCATGAGATTCTGGGCAATCGCCTCGCCCTGGCCGCGCTCCTCGGCACCGATGCCGCAAAACGCGCCCGAAGTATCGACCAGGCACAGAACCGGTCGACCAAACTTTTCGGCCTGGCGCATCAGACGACGCGCTTTGCGATAGCCCTCGGGATGTGCCATACCAAAGTTGCGGCGCATACGCTCTTTGGTCGTGGTGCCGCGCTCGATGGCGATGACCGTTACGGGGCGTCCATCTTTCCAGCCAATGCCAGCCACCACAGCGGCGTCGTCGCCAAAGTAGCGGTCGCCGTGCAGCTCCACAAATCCATCCAGGCCCAGCGAGATCATCTCGCCTGCCGTGGCGCGATCTGCCGAGCGGGTCTGCTTGACAATCTCGAGCGCGGTTTTTGGTGCGGCCGAGCGCTTGAACAAGTGTCCCAGCTTTTTGCCGCGGCGACCCGTATGCACGATCTCATGCGGTGCCCCCAGGCCGGGCGCGTGCCCTTCGTGCAGCGCCAGCAGCTCGCCTACCGTGAGCGCAATCTCGCCACGCGGAACAACGGCATCGCAAAAGCCGTGCTCCAGCAAAAACTCGGAGCGCTGGAATCCCTTGGGCAGGCGCTTGTGCATGTTCTGCTCGATCACGCGCGGGCCGGCAAATGCCGTCAGGGCATCGGGCTCGGCCAGGATAATATCGCCCTCCATTGCAAAGCTCGCGGTTACGCCTCCGGTCGTGGGGTCAGTGAGCACCGTGATATACAGGCCGCCCGCCTCGCTATGGCGCCTAACCGCCGCAGAGATTTTGGCCATCTGCATGAGCGAGGTCACGCCCTCCTGCATGCGGGCGCCACCCGATACGGTAAAGCCAACGACCGGCAGTCCCAGCTCGGTCGCACGCTCAAATGTGCGGCAGATCTTCTCGCCCACCACGGAACCCATCGAGCCCATCATAAAGTTGGCGTCCATAAAGAAGAGCGCCGTATCGCAACCGCAGATTTTGCCCTTGCCGCACACAACGGCATCGCGCTCGCCCGAACGTTCGCTCACGCTCTTGAGCTTGTCGGCATAGCCGGGAAACGAAAGGAAGTCCTCCGGCGCCAGACTGGCATCCCATTCCTCAAACGTGCCCTCGTCAATCGTCATGCGCATGCGGTCGCGCCCGCTCACGCGAAAGTGTTTGCCGCAACGAGGGCAGACCTCGAGGTTGTCGTGCAGGCGCGCCTCATCGATCACGCGGCGGCACTCCGGGCACTTGATAAACACGTGGCGCGCGGGAAACTCGGCGCACGACTCGGTCATCGGTCCCTCGAGAACGTTGACCGTCTTCGCTTTTCTATTCATCAGCATAGAGATGCCCCATCAGATCGGTGTGATACATGCCCGACAAGAACTCGTCGTTTGCCAGCACGTCGAGCTGAAGCTCGCTGTTTTCGCTCACGCCCTCAATCACGAGCTCGCCCAAGGCCGAGCGCATCTTGCGAATGGCACCGTCACGCGTGGGCGCACACACGATGAGCTTGCCGAGCATGGAGTCGTAGTACGGCGGAACTCTCGCACCGGTAAACATGGCGGAATCCCAGCGCACGCGCGGACCGCCCGGCACACGCAACGCGGTGACCGTTCCGCATGACGGCAGAAAGTCTGGCGTTTCGGCATTGATGCGGCACTCCATGGCGTGGTTGTGGACCGGCATGTCCTCTTGCTCAAAGGGCAGAGGCTGGCCGGCTGCCACGCGCAGCTGCCACTTGACCAGGTCGGTATCGGTCACAAACTCCGTAACCGGATGCTCCACCTGCAAGCGCGTGTTCATTTCCATAAAGTAGAAATTGCCGTCGTCCGAATACAGGAACTCAATGGTACCGGCGCCCTCATAGCCAACGGCACGAGCCAGGTCGCGCGCGGCCTTGTGCATGCGCGCGCGAATATCATCGCGTCCGTCGAGGCACGGCGCGGGGCTCTCCTCGATCAGCTTTTGGTTGCGACGCTGCACCGAGCACTCGCGCTCGCCGAGCGAAAACACATGGCCCTGCTTATCGGCCATAATCTGTACCTCAACGTGATGCGCCGGCGCGACGAACTTCTCCATGTAGCACTCGCCGTCGCCAAAAACGGCCTCGCCCTCGGCGCGTGCTTCAATAAAGGCCTTTGCCGCATCTTCCACGCGCTCGACCTTACGAATACCGCGACCGCCGCCGCCCGCACGCGCCTTAATAAGCACGGGGCAGCCAATGCGCTCAGCCTCGGCCGTTGCCTCCTCGGGACTTTTGAGCAAATCGCAGCCCGGCACGATGGGCACGCCCGCCGCGGCAGCCGTTCGACGTGCGGCGTCCTTGTCGCCCATGCTGTCAATCACCTTGGCCGAAGGACCAACAAACGCCAGGCCATACTTGTCGCAGTCGCGCACGAAGCTCGCCTTCTCGGAGAAAAAGCCATAGCCGGGATGAATTGCCTTAGCTCCCGACTTTACGGCACAGGTGAGCACAGCATCGTCGTTGAGGTAGCTCTCGGCAAGACGCGGACCGCCGATGCAATACGCCTCGTCGGCAAGCTGCACGTGCAGCGCGTCCGCATCGGCCGTGGAATAAACGGCGACGGTCTTGATGCCCATATCGCGGCACGCGCGGATAACACGGACCGCGACTTCGCCGCGGTTGGCGATGAGCACTTTGTCGAACATGAAGCCTTCCTTAACTTTCGTGCATGAGTGCAAAAGACATATCGGCGCGACAGCAAACCTCACCGTTGACGCTCGCAGTACCCGTCGCAAAGCGGAACGGCCCGCGTGCACGCGTGATGGAGCACACCAGATCCACCGTGTCGCCCGGGCGCACCGGACGCTTAAAGCGCACCTTGTCCAGACTCGTGTAGAACGGTGTCGCACCGCGAGCTTCCTCATCGCCCATCAGCAGCACGCAGCAGTTCTGGGCGAGCATCTCGCACTGAATCACGCCGGGGACGACCGGGTTTCCCGGAAAATGCCCCTGCAAAAAGTACTCGTCGCCCGTAATCGCGATCTTGCCGTGGGCCTCGTCGCCCACCAGCTCGGCCTCGTCGAGCAAAAGCATCGGCTCGCGATGCGGTAACAGCTTCTTGAGCTCTTCTTTGTTCATGGATATCACCTATCCGATCCTCATGAGGCAGCTGCCAAACTCCACGAGGTCGCCGTCGGCCACGCAAATCTCGAGTACCTCGCCGTCTGCCTCTGCCGTTACCTCGTTGAGAACCTTCATGGCCTCGATGATGCAGAGGGTCTCGCCGGCCTTGACCTTGGAGCCCACGTGCACAAACGGCTCGTCGCCCGGCGCCGGGGCAGCATAGAAAACGCCGACCATGGGAGCGGTCACCTCGGTGCCCTTGGGCTCCGGTGCGGCGGCAGGCGCCTGCGCGGCGGGCTCCGGTGCGGCGGCAGGCATGGCGACAGGAGCCACCGCCGGAGCAGTCACGGCACTCGGCATAGGCATGGGCACGGCAACCGGCTGCGCCGCGCTCGCGCGCTCGAGCTCGACCGCAGTGCCATCGGGCTCCTCAACACGCACGCGCGTGAGGCCGCGGTCCTCCATAACATCGGCTATCTCGGCAAGTCTTTTGGAATCCATGCTCTAGCTCCTCGTATATCTACGCAGCGCGATGGCGGCATTGTGCCCGCCAAAGCCCAGATTGGTCGAAAGCGCCCAGGTAAGGTCGGCGCGAACCGCTCGATTAGGCGTGTAATCAAGATCGCAGGCGGAATCGGGCGTGTGGTAGTTAATGGTCGGGGGCACCACGCCCTGCTCGAGCGCCATGGCACAGGCCATGACCTCGATGGCACCCGTAGCACCGATCATGTGGCCGGTCATCGACTTGGTCGACGAGACGTGCGCGGCGCGTGCCGCGTCCTCGCCGAGCGCACGCTTGATGCCCGCCGTCTCGGACGAATCGTTGAGTTTAGTCGAGGTGCCGTGAGCGTTGATGTAGAGACCCTCGGAAGGCTTGACGTCGCCCTCGGCCACCGCCAGCGATATCGCGCGGGCAATGCCGGCAGCCTCGGGATCGGGGCTCGTGATGTGATAGGCATCATCGGTGTTGCCGTAGCCCACGACCTCGGCATAAATGTGCGCACCACGCGCCTGCGCATGCTCCATGCTCTCGAGAACCAGCACGCAGGCGCCCTCGCCCATCACAAAGCCGTCGCGGTCTGCATCGAACGGACGGCATGCCGTCGACGGGTCAGGATTAGTGGTGAGAGCACGACAGGATGTAAAGCCCGCAACGGCATCGGGGATGATTGCGGCCTCGGTGCCGCCGGCGAGAATCGCATCGGCATAGCCATGCTTGATGGCGCGGAACGCCTCGCCCACGGCATGGGCCGAGGTCGCGCACGCAGTCACCACGGGCAGGGTCGGGCCTTTTGCCTTGTGGCGGATCGCGATATTGCCCGAAGCCATATTGGGGATCATCATCGCAATCATATAGGGCGATGCGCGGCGAGGCCCCCGATCGGCAATCGTGTGGACGTTGTCGACGAGTGTCTGCATGCCGCCCACGCCCGAACCCACGTAGACGCCCAGGCGCTCGCGATCGATGGCGCCCTCGACATCAAAGCCCGCATCGTGCATGGCCTCGTCCGACGCTGCCAGGGCAAACTGAACGCAGGGGTCCAGGTGCTTGGCGTCACGCTTGCCAAAGTACTCGTTGCCGTCAAAACCCTTGACCTCGGCCGCCACCTTAACGGCAAACGCATCGGTATCGAAGTGCGTGATCGGGCCGATACCACAGGTCCCGGCGCACATGGCCGCCCAGGTGGCAAGTGCCGTGTTGCCGAGCGGCGATACGGCACCGATACCGGTGATTGCAACTCTCTGTTCCATCATGGTCTCCTCATCCAAGCCGTTCTTCGGCCCTGGTTTCTACATCGCCATTCCGCCGTCGACGCGCACGACCTCGCCCGTAATGTAGGCAGCCGCATCGCTCGCTAAAAAGCGCACCACGCCGGCCACTTCCTCGGGGCGCGCCATGCGCTTTAGGGGAATCTGCTCCTCGGTTGCCGCGCGAACCTTCTCCGAAAGCTTTGCCGTCATATCGGTCTCGGCAAACCCCGGGGCGACCGCGTTCACTCGTACGCCGCGGGGTGCAAGCTCGCGCGCTACCGCCTTGGTCAGACCGATGACGCCCGCCTTGGAGGCTGCATAGTTGGCCTGCCCGGCATTGCCCATCAGGCCCACAACCGAGCTCATGTTGATGACGCAACCGCCGCGCTGGCGCATAAAGGTCTTGGTGAGCGCGCGCGTCGTATTGAACGTGCCCTTGAGATTGACATCGAGCACGCGGTCGAAGGCATCGTCGCCCATACGCATGAGCAGGCCGTCGCGCGTGATACCGGCGTTGTTGACGAGCGCCCAAATGGAGCCAAAATCGTTAAGGACCGCTTCCACGCACGCGTTGACGGCAGCGGGGTCGGCCACGTCGCATTGATATGCGCGTGCCGCGGCGCCAACCGCCTCGCAGGCTTCGCACGTCTCGCGCGCCGCATCGACGCTACCGGCATAGACGACGGCGATATCAAAGCCGTCCTCCGCCAGACCGACAGCGCAAGCGCGGCCGATACCCCGCGAGCCGCCCGTGACCAGTGCCACGCGACGTGAGTCGTTGCGCTCGAGCGCGCCGTTGTTCAAGTTGCCCATGTCATTCCTTTCGGGTTACAGCCCTGTGGACTATGCGAGCTCGTCGGCAATAGCTGCGACCTGCTCGGCCGTTTCGCACGAATACACACGAACGTCGCTCAGCGTACGCTTGACCAAGCCGGACAGCGTTTTGCCGGGGCCGACCTCAATAAACGTGTCGATGCCTTTATCCTGCAGAGCATGCAGCGTGTCGACCCAGCGCACGGCATGACTCACCTGGTTGGCCAAGACATCCGATGCCGCCTGCGGGTCGGCCGGATAGGGCGCCGCCGTCATGTTTGCCATAACGGGAATGAGCAACGGGGACGGCGCGTGACCGGCTTGGATATACCTCGCCAGCCCCTCAGTCGCCTCGGCCATATAGGGGCTATGGAATGCACCCGACACCGCGACCTTCATGGCGCGGCCGCCAGCCTCTTTTACCAGGACATCGAGCTCCTGCAGCGGCTCGGGCGCTCCGGCCACAACCGTCTGCTGGGGGCTGTTGTAGTTGACCGGCCAGCAGTCCTCGCCGGCCTGTTTTGCCAGGCCCTCGACTTGCACCGCATCGAGCTTGATGACGGCGCGCATGCCGCCCGGATGGCGCTCGGCAGCCGCGGCCATCAGCGCCGCGCGCTCGCACACGAGCTTAAAGCCCGCTCGCGTATCGAATGCCCCCGCAAAGGTGAGCGCGGCGACCTCGCCCAGCGAGAATCCCGCACAGGCGGCAGGCACCACGCCGCGCTCACGCAGAGCGGTAGCCGCTGCCAGGTCGTGAACGAACACGCACGGCTGCGTGTTCTCGGTCTGCGAGAGCTCCTCCTTGGAGGCGCTCCGGCACTGCTCGCTGGTCCCCGGGCGCACCTCGTCGACAATGGCGAACACCTCGGCGGCCGCCGGCGATGCCTCGATCAGGTCGACGCCCATCGCGGGGTGTTGGGCACCCTGGCCGGCAAACAGAAACGCTATGCTACCCATGCGCACGCACCCTTCAGGACGCGCTCGGCGCCATCGACCAAGTCGTCAACGATTTCACGTGCGCTCTGGCACTCGTTGACCATGCCGGCAATCTGTCCACACAAAAACGAACCCTCTTCGTAATTGCCGTCCTTGGCGGCCTTGCGAAGGGCGCCCGTGCCCATGGCCCCGAGCTCCTCGGAGCTTGCGCCCGCCGCCTCGCTCTTGGCATACGCGTTGGTGAAGGGGCTCTTGAGGGCGCGCACCGGATGTCCCGTCGAGCGACCGGTCGCACGCGTCGAAGTGTCGTTGGCCTTCAGGACCATCTCCTTGTACTGCTCCGAGACGGTGCACTCGTCTGCGACCAGAAAGCGCGTACCCACTTGCACGCCTTCGGCGCCCAGCATAATGGCGGCCGCCACGCCGCGGCCGTCGGCAATACCGCCGGCGGCCACGACGGGAATGTCGACCGCATCGACGACCTGCGGCACCAGTGCCATCGTCGAGGTCTCGCCAATATGGCCGCCCGATTCGGTACCCTCGGCAACAACCGCCGTGGCTCCACGACGTGCCACGAGGCGCGCCAGCGCCACCGAGGCAACGACCGGGATGACCTTGATGCCCGCCTCGTTCCACGCCTTCATGTACTTGGCGGGATTGCCGGCGCCCGTCACGACGACCGGCACTCGCTCGTCAATCACGACCTGCGCGACCTCGTCGGCAAACGGGCCCATGAGCATGACGTTGACGCCAAAGGGCTTATCCGTCCTGGCGCGCAGCTCATGAATCTGGTCGCGAAGCCAGTTGGCGTCGGCGTTCATGGCCGCGATGATGCCTAAGCCACCCGCCTCGGACACTGCGGACGCCAGCGAGGCATCGGCAATCCAGGCCATACCGCCCTGGAACACGGGCTTTTCGATGCCGAGCAGATCGCAGAGAGGAGTCTTGAGCATCTCTACTTCTCCAATGCCGCCTCGACCGTATCGGCGAACTCGCCGACCGTCTTGGGGTTCTCCTCGGTATCGAGTTGGATGCCAAACTCGTCCTCGACGGCGACGAGGATCTCGACGGTGCCCAGACTGTCGAGACCAATCTCCTCGAGCGTGGACTCGGGCTTCATCTCGACGTCGTCAAGGCCGGCGGTCTCGCGGATAACGTCGCAAACGCGCTCGAAGGTCTTCTGATCTGCCATGGTAGTTCTCCTTTGGTTGTGCCCTAGGGGCGTTTTTATTTCCTATGTGCGACTACTTCCAACGAAGCAGATAGCCACCTATATCCAGGCCGGCGCCAAATCCAACGAGGGCGATGGTGTCGCCCGCATTCAGTGCGTCGGTGTGTGCCAGCCGATCAAGCGCAAGGGGAATGCAGGCGCTCGAAATGTTGCCAGTCTCGCGCAGCGTTCGAACCACGCGCTCGTCTGGCACGCCGAGACGCTTGACCGCCTGGCTCAGGATTCGTTCGTTAGCCTGATGGAATACAAAATGATCGATGTCTTCGACAGAAATGTCCGCATCGCTCGCAAGCTTATGGACCGTGTCGCAGATGGCGTTGACGCCGAACTTGAACACGCGGCGACCATTCATGGACAGCACGCTCGCGCTATCTGCGGAAGCCTTAAACGGCGAGGTGCCGACCAGACCGGGAACGCGCAACGTCTCGACGTCGGGCGCCGTCGAAAGCTCAACGGCAAGGGGACTGTCTCCCCCAGCCTCAATCACTGCGGCGCCTGCCCCATCGCCAAAGAGCACGCAGGTGGCGCGGTCGGACCAGTCGAGCGCGCGCGTCATCTGCTCGGCGGCAACGACCAGCACGTGCTCGGCGCGACCGCGGGCGATATAGCCCTCGGCGACATCGAGCGCAAATACGAAGCCGGCACAAGCCGCCGAGACATCGAAGGCAGGGCACGTCGCGCCTAGTCGCTCAGCAACGGCACACGCCTCAGCGGGAACAAGGTGATCACCCGTCGTCGTCGAGCAGACGATCAGATCCAGCTGGCTCGCGTCGATTCCGGACACCCGGAGTGCCCGCTCGCTCGCCGCTACGGCAAGGTCGTCAAGTGACTCGGTGGTGCAGACGTGGCGGCTCTTGATACCTGTGCGGGTAAAAATCCACTCATCCGAGGTATCGAGGAACTTAGACAGCTCGTCATTGGAAACACTGCGCTCAGGAAGCGCCGAGCCTGTTCCAAGAATCGTGAAACCCATCACTAACCTCCTTTGAGTTGTTGACGTGTTTACATCGACCAAGAGAGGATAACGCATTTCAGTCTTTGTTGACGTGTTAACATTAAATTGTCCAAATGCGACAAAGGCTTCACATTGTGTCTATCTCTCGACACCATTGCGCGATTGCCTTATTAACTTAGGAGGTAGCAGTTGTTATGGATGCCAAATTAACGATAGTCGACGTAACCGGATCGACCAACGATGACCTGCTCGAAGCAGGAAAACAGGGAGCACCGCACGGCACAGGACTTGCCGCCCGGGCTCAGACAGCAGGACGCGGCCGGCGCGGCCACAAGTGGGATTCAACCGCCGGCAACCTGTTGCTTTCGATTGTCCTGCGTCCATGCGTTAATCCTGCAAAGTACTCTGGTCTTGCCGCCGTCAGCGGCCTAGCGGTGCTCGAGGCGCTCGAAAAGCAGGGTCTTGCAAACGAAATTGGCCTCAAATGGCCCAACGACCTGGTCGCGCGAGGGCGCAAGCTCGGCGGCATTCTAGTCGAGGCCGCACGCGAAAACGAAGGCAACCCCTTTGCGGTCTGTGGCATCGGCGTCAACGTGAACTATGTGCCCGCGGAGGTTCCCGATGGCGGCCTGCCGGCAATCGGTCTCTCGGATCTCAACGAGAACGTTCCCGCCGTCGATGTGCTACTCAAGGAGGTCTATCACACCGTCGTAAACGCTGTGGACGCGTGGGCTGATCTACTCAATGCCATGGAAGAAAACACCGGACCGCTCGCGCCCGTCCACGGCGAATATGTCGCTCACCTCAATTGGATCGGGGAGAACGTTATCGCCCGCTCCCCCGCTGGAGACGAGCTGGCGCGAGGCATCTTTAAAACGATCGATGGCTTTGGTCGCGCGTGCATCGAAACGGAAGACGGCTTGCGATCCTTCCATTTTGAGGAGGCATCACTGCGCCCCTTGAGCGAATAGAGCGCCGCAGCCACCTACTCGGCAGCATTGCCCGGCAGTCCAAACCATCATTCAAACAAAAGAGCCCCGCTACCAAAATGGCAGCGGGGCTCTTTAAGCTATGAGCGATATCGCTTAGAGCTTGATGTCGATGTCGACGCCAGCGGGGAGGTCGAGACGCATGAGCGAATCAACGGTGCCCGAGGTGGGGTCGAGGATGTCGATGAGGCGCTTGTGGGTGCGCATCTCGAACTGCTCACGGGAGTCCTTGTTCACGTGCGGCGAGCGGATAACCGTGTACAGGTTGCGCTCGGTGGGCAGGGGGACAGGACCGGAAACGCGAGCGCCGGTCTTCTGAGCGGTCTCGACGATGAGCTTCGCGGACTGATCGACGACCTCGTGATCATAGCCCTTGAGGCGAATGCGGATCTTCTGGGTAGCCAACTTAAACCTCCAAAGAGTGCGAGAGATGTTCTCGCAGGATTACGTAACAGGGAGCTCGAACTTAGGCGTTCTTGCTCATGACCTCGTCCACAATGGACTTGGGCGCGGGCTCATAAGAGTCGAACTGCATCGTGTAGGATGCACGGCCCTGGGTCTGGGAGCGAAGGTCGGTAGCGTAACCGAACATCTCGCCCAGCGGCACCTTGGCACGGATGAGCTTGCTGTTCTTGCGATCCTCCATGCCCTCGATCTTGCCGCGGCGACCGGAGAGGTTGCCCATAACGTCGCCCATGTACTGCTCGGGGGTCTCGACCTCGACAGCCATGATCGGCTCGAGCAGCTGCGGATCGGACTTCTTGAGGGCGTCCTTGATAGCCATGGAACCGGCGATCTTGAAGGCGGCCTCGGAGGAGTCGACCTCGTGGTAAGAACCGTCGAACAGGGTGACCTTAACGTCGAGGACCGGGAAGCCGGCGATAACACCGGTGTTCAGGGCCTCCTGGATACCCTTGTCGATGGACGGGATGTACTCCTTAGGCACGACGCCGCCGACGATAGCGTTGACGAACTCGTAGCCGAAGCCCTCCTCCATCTTCTCGAGCTTGATGACGGCGTGGCCGTACTGACCGCGACCGCCGGACTGACGGACGAACTTGCCCTCAGCCTTCTCGACGTCGTGACCAGCGGTCTCGCGGTAGGCAACCTGGGGCTTACCAACGTTAGCGTCAACCTTGAACTCGCGGAGCAGACGGTCGACGATGATCTCGAGGTGCAGCTCGCCCATGCCGGCGATGATGGTCTGGCCGGTCTCGTGGTTGGTGGACACCTGGAAGGTCGGGTCCTCCTCGGCGAGCTTGGTCAGAGCCAGGGACATCTTGTCCTGCTCGGCCTTGGTCTTAGGCTCGATGGCAACGTCGATAACGGGCTTAGCGAACTCGATCTTCTCGAGGACGATCTCCTTGCCCTCGGCGCACAGGGTGTCACCGGTGGTGGAGTTCTTGAAGCCGACGCAAGCGACGATGTCGCCGGCGGCAGCGTCGTCACGGTCGATACGCTCGGCGGCGTTCATCTCGAGGATGCGGCCGAGACGCTCGCGCTGACCGTTGGAAGCGTTGACAACGTAGGAGCCGGACTCGGCGCGGCCGGAGTAAACGCGGACGTAGGTGAGCTTACCGACGAACGGGTCAGTCATGATCTTGAAGACCAGGCCGGAGAAGGGCTCGTCGAAGGAAGGATGACGCTGGATCTCCTCGCCGGTGTCCGGATCGGTACCGGTGACGGCCTCAACGTCGAGCGGGCTGGGCAGGTAGTCGACGACAGCGTCGAGCAGCTCCTGAACGCCCTTGTTCTTGTAGGCGGAGCCCACGAAGACGAGGTTGAGCTCGTTGGCCAGAACACCCTTGCGCAGAGCAGCCTTGAGCTCCTCGACGGTGAAGTCCTCCTCCATGAGAATCTTCTCCATGAGCTCGTCGTCAAAGCTGGCAGCAGCGTCGAGGAGCTCCTCGCGCTTGGTGGCAGCGATGTCGGCAAACTCAGCCGGGATCTCGTCCATCGGCTCGGGATAGGTCATGCCCTTCTCGTCGGCCTTGAAGTCCCATGCAGTCATGGTGACCAGGTCGATGACGCCCCAGAAGTTGTCCTCGGCGCCCATCGGGACCTGGGCGGCCACGGCGTTGGCGTCGAGACGGTCCTTCATGGTCTCGATAGCGTTGAAGAAGTCAGCGCCCACGCGGTCATACTTGTTGATGAAGGCGATGCGGGGGACGTTGAAGGTGGAAGCCTGACGCCAAACGGTCTCAGACTGGGGCTGAACGCCGGCAACGGCGTCGAAAACGGCGACAGCGCCATCGAGGACGCGCAGGCAGCGCTCGACCTCGGCGGTGAAGTCAACGTGGCCCGGGGTGTCGATGATCTGGATGCGGTAGTCGGTACCGTCCTTCTTCCAGAAGCACGTGGTAGCAGCGGAGGTAATGGTTACGCCGCGCTCCTGCTCCTGAACCATCCAGTCCATGGTGGCAGCGCCCTCATGGACCTCACCGATCTTGTGGGTTTTACCGGTGTAGTAAAGAATACGCTCGGTCGTGGTGGTCTTACCGGCATCGATGTGAGCCATGATGCCGATGTTACGGGTATCGGAAAGCTTGTACTTAGGCTTAGCCATGTTAGTTCCTTACCTTAACTTACCAACGATAGTGAGAGAACGCGCGGTTGGCCTCGGCCATCTTGAAGACGTCCTCACGCTTCTTGACGGAAGCGCCCAGGCCGTTGGAAGCGTCGAGGATCTCGTTGGCGAGACGCTCGGCCATGGTCTTCTCCTTGCGAGCGCGGGAGAAGTTGACGATCCAGCGGATACCCAGAGCGGTGGAACGACGGGAGTTGACCTCCATCGGGACCTGATAGGTAGCGCCACCGACACGCTTGGGCTTGACCTCGAGCGTGGGCTTGACGTTGTCCATAGCCTTCTTGAAGGTAGCGAGAGCGTCGCCACCCTCGGACTTCTCGGCAACGATCTCGAAAGCGGTGTAAACGATGCGCTCAGCGGTGGCCTTCTTGCCGTCAAGAAGGACCTTGTTGATGAGCTGAGTCACCAGGCGGTTGTTGTAAACGGCGTCAGGCTGAACCTCACGACGATTAGCTGCTGCACGACGCGGCATGTGAAATCTCCTTAAGTGTCTACCGTGCGGCGCTTAGGCGGCACACGGCGAAAATATCAAAACGTTATCTGGCTTATTTAGCCTTGGGGCGCTTAGCACCGTACTTGGAACGGGCCTGCATACGGTTCTGGACCGGAGCAGCGTCGTAGGCGCCACGGATGACGTGATAACGGACACCAGGGAGGTCACGGACACGACCGCCGCGGACGAGCACGATGGAGTGCTCCTGCAGGTTGTGGCCCTCACCCGGGATGTAAGCAGTGACTTCGATGCCGTTGACGAGGCGAACACGGGCAACCTTACGAAGAGCCGAGTTCGGCTTCTTGGGGCTCGTGGTGAAGACGCGGGTGCACACGCCGCGCTTCTGGGAGTTGTGCTGCAGAGCAGCGTTCTTGGACTTCTTGGGCACGGAACGACGGCCCTGGCGAACCAGCTGGTTAATAGTAGGCAAAGCGTACTCCTTCTCGAATGATTCCAGCTTTCTGTAAAGTGCAACGGCTTGAATCGAGGGGTCAGCATCCCCCTACGAAACACGCAGTTCGATAGGATACGTGGCGTTAGCTGTGTCGTCAACAGACCACGCCGCCGGGCGTATCCTTAAATAGCCACATTTCCGCAAAGCCTACACAAAAGGAATCCCCTCCTGTGCGCTTGGGAGGATTCCCGGACCGGGCGGCCCAGGTTTTAAGTTTGCTGCTCTACAGTCCTGCGCAAGACGGAAAGCACATTAAGTGCTTTC
>UQSK01000042.1 GCA_900543605.1 uncultured Collinsella sp. | reverse complement strand
TTTCGTTAAACGGGCGCTAGGGTGTCACCCTTACACCAACATTTTCGACGCGATCCTTGCCAAAATAGCGATTCTGATAGGACACATTTATTTTTAGAATCACTCTTGGTTTCAAAAATAAAAAAGGTCAAAGGCTCTAAACCTCTGACCTGATCTCTAGATGGTGGGCGATACAAGATTCGAACTTGTGACCCCATCCGTGTGAAGGATATGCTCTACCCCTGAGCCAATCGCCCGTCGCCTTTCGGCAAAAGAGATACTAACATAGCCGCGCCCGGTTTTCCAAGAACTTTTTGCCTTCGATTTTAAATTCGTGACCATTCGCAACGACTCGTTGGCTACATCCAACTTTTAACGTATGTCCACCCTGCTGACGTCATCGAACGTTTTCCCCAAAATGATTACGTTCATTCGTTGAATTATTCACTCAATTAGCGAGCAATTATGGAGACAGGGACCCTCAAGCTCTGAGCAAACACCTGCGGTTTTACTGCACACTTCAACTATTTAGCAAAACCCGTCAAGCTTTTGGTCAGTATTTGGTCAGCTTCCGGTACTTACCCGCATGATGCGCTCCTAGATAATCGGACTCGCAAGCCGCATAGCTCACGCCCGACACTAGGGGAGGCCCATATGGACGAGATCATCTGCGCAAACACCGCATTCCGCTACTGGCGCTGCCCACCGCAAGTCCGCGACCTCTACCCGCGCCTGCCCAATTGCGAAGACGGCTGGCGCGCCCTGTCCCGATCACCCTTCGTAACCGACGTCCTCAAGACCCCGATTACCGCAGCTGCTTCACCAGGTTGTTGTAATCACCACTCGGGATTGCGCTCCACTATTCGCTGGGAAGGGGCATCGGATGCCGGCACAACAATCGACACTCATTTAGGCTTTAGTGTCACCAACCCGCTTAACACGTTATTTACTATGACACGCTTTGTGTCCCAAATAGATCTCGTACTAGCTATGTACGAACTTTGCGGTTGGTTTTCTGTTTTCGAGCCGACTCCCGCCGCCGAAATGCAATTAAAAATGGCGGCAACAGAGATTCACCAGAGCAGTACGCAAGATCTATTCGAACTTGATGAAGGCGAAGACGAGGCACCTTGGAAACGGGTTTATGCCCGTGTAACCGTAAAGGCCTCGGAAAACGAAGGGCAAACGGACCGGCACGAGGATAGTAGAAAGGTTACGAAGCTTAAAGGAACTTCTCTCTGGATGAGAAAGCCACTCATCGAATTAAGCGACTTGCATCAATTCGCCGACAAGGTCAAAAGTCAAATGTGGGGAAAGCAGTTCTATGATGCCGCTCAGCAGGTTATCGGCATTGCCGCGTCTCCGCTCGAGGTTGCAGGGGTCCTGCTTCTAAGCCGTTCTCGACGTCTAGGTGGTGCAGGATTCAGATACGTGTACCTCAACGATTTAGCCCCTCTATCCATGGCAGCCCAAAGCATAGCAGGGCAAAAGGTTTGCTACGGCGATATCGTGATCGTAGATCCAATCCTGATGAAGGCGGTAATTATCGAGATCCAAGGTGAAGCCATCCATGGATCTGGCGCGGTACTTGACCACGATGCCGAGCGCATGACTGCGTTGCAGAGCATAGGATTCGATGTATTCCTGGTGACTCACGATATGCTCAACGATTCAAAGCAGCTAGACACCATAGTCAGGAGCGTCTGCGACCGTTTAGGGATTCGCTATAAAGCCAAAACTGAAGCAATGAAGTCCGCCGAGACGCAACTGCGAGCAAATGTTTTGTGCAACTGGTTAGAAATCGGAAATTAGCTGCGACAAGGCATTTAAACGAGCATATTTGCATGTTAGTAAACCGGTGCCATTTCAAAACCATGCCGGATTACGGGGCTCAACCCAGACCGGCCGTCCATGCCCTGCATTTAACGAAATGTACAAGCCTTCTACCTGCGGTTTTGTTTCCACTTATTCCGGCATGCTCGGTGGTCCCCGGTCAAGCCCCGTAATCCGGCATGGTTTTGAAATGGCCGAGTGCGCGAAAGCGCAATCGGACCCAATAATGGGACCGTCGCCGGTGGAATAGCAGCCCGGCGCATGGCGGACCGCACTCCGAGAGCGAAAAGCGGCGGACGGCGGAACTCGAGATGTCCTGAGGGCGCTGGAAAGGAGGGCGGCGGTAACGCCGCCCGCGGGGCGCGCCCCGCGGGCTCAGCCGGGCATCGAGGGGCCCCGACGCGCTGGGCGCGTGCCCGCACCGGCCCCGCGGGCGCTGGTCACCGACGTCGCGGCCACGCGGGACCCCGGCGCCCGCCCCCCCGGAAAGTTTTTCCAAAATTGCCCTTGCATCGTGGTCCGAGTTCCCGTATAGTACATCTTCGCACGGGGGCGTAGCTCAGCTGGGAGAGCGCTTGACTGGCAGTCAAGAGGTCAGGGGTTCGATCCCCCTCGTCTCCACCCGAGCATTGAATGAGGCTCCAACGCAAGTTGGGGCCTTTTTTCATATAGGCACACAAGGTCAAAGGCGGCACCATGATCCTCCTGGTCGACAAGATCGAAAAAAGCTTCGGCGCGCGCGTCCTCTTTAGCGGCGCGTCCTTCCAGATCAACCCCGGCGAGCGCTTCGCGCTCGTGGGTCCCAACGGCGCCGGCAAAACCACCATGCTCAAGATCATCATGGGCATCGACAGCCCCGACGCCGGCCAAGTCCAGTACGCCAAGGACTGCCAGGTAGGTTACCTCGAGCAGGAAACCAACTTGGAGCAAAAGGACACCACCATCCTTGCCGAGGTCATGGCCGCCGCCAAGGAAATCCGCCGTATGGGCGAGCGCGCCAACGAGCTGCAGGCCCAGATCACCGAGCTCTCCGAGCAGGGCAAGGACGTCGACGCACTCCTTAACGAGTACGGCCAGGTCCAGGACCGCTTTGAGCACCTGGGCGGCTACGAGCTCGAGAGCAACGCCCGAAAGATCCTGTCCGGCCTGGGCTTTAAGGTCACCGACTTTGAGCGCCCGTGCTCCGAGTTCTCGGGCGGCTGGCAGATGCGCATCGCGCTGGCCAAGCTTTTCCTGCGCCACCCCGACCTGCTGCTTCTGGACGAGCCCACCAACCACCTGGACCTCGAAAGTGTCCAATGGCTGCGCGGCTTTATCGCCAACTACGACGGCGCCGTGCTCATAGTCAGCCATGACCGCGCCTTCATGGACGCCTGCGTCGACCACGTCGCCGCGCTCGAGAACCGCCGCGTAACCACCTACACCGGCAACTACAGCAGCTACCTCAAGCAACGCGAGGACAACCTGGAGCAGATGCGCGCCAAGCGCGCTGCCCAGGAGCGCGACATAGCCCACATGCAGGTCTTCGTCGACAAGTTCCGCTACAAGCCCACCAAGGCCGCCCAGGCGCAGGAGCGCATCCGCAAGATCGAGCAAATCAAAAAGGAGCTCGTCATCCTGCCCGAGGGCCACAAGCACATCGACTTTAAGTTCCCCGACCCGCCGCGATCCGGCGACATGGTCGTGGGCCTCGAGGGTGTGTCCAAGTCCTACGGCGACAAGCACATCTACAGCGACATCAACCTCAAGCTCTACCGCGGCGAGCACGTGGCGCTCGTCGGACCCAACGGCGCCGGCAAGTCCACCCTCATGAAGATTCTCGCCGGCCTGGAGCCGCCCACTACCGGCACCCGCGACCTGGGCACCAACGTGGGCGTGGCCTACTACGCCCAGCACGCGCTCGAGGGCATGACCGAATCCAATACCGTCCTGCAAGAGATCGACACCGTTACGCCCAAGTGGACCGTGCCGCAGCAGCGCAGCCTGCTGGGCGCCTTCCTCTTTAGCGATAACGACTCCATCGAAAAGCAGGTCCGCGTCCTCTCCGGCGGCGAAAAGGCCCGTCTGGCGCTCGCCAAGATGCTCGTGGCCCCCGAGGCTCTCCTGTGCCTGGACGAGCCCACCAACCATCTAGATATCGACTCGGTGGACATGCTCGAGAACGCCCTGCAAAGCTTCCCCGGCACCATTGTGCTGATCAGCCACGACGAGCACCTGGTGCGCGCTGTGGCCAACCGTGTGATCGACATCCGCGATGGCAAGGTCACGGTCTATGACGGCGACTACGACTACTACCTCTACAAGCGCGAGGACCTCGCAGCCCGCGCCGCCGCCGAGGCGGCAGGGGAGAGCGCGCCTGCCGCGACCAAGTCCGCTAAGGTCACCGCGGCCCAGCCCGATGCGCCCGCAGCCACTTCCAAGCCTGCCGAGGGCAAAAAGACCAAGGAGCAAAAACGTGCCGAGGCCCAGGCCCGTGCTGCGCTCAACAAAAAGCTTAAGGGCGTGCGCAACCAGCTCAAGAAGATCGAGGCGGAGCTGGACAAAAAGCGCGCCCGCTATGACGAGCTTATGGAATTGATGGCAAGCGAAGAGCTTTATGCCGATCAGGATAAGTTCAACGCCGCGCTGGGGGAATATAACGGCCTTAAGCAAGAGCTGCCCAAGCTCGAGGACGAATGGCTGGAGCTTTCCACCCAGATCGAAGAGGAGACCGCGCGTGAACTCTCGTAAAGCCACCGCCGTGGCGATGAGCATCATCGCCATCGCCTGTCGCATCTGCGGCATCTTTATGAGCGCAATGACCGTTCTGCTGTGCTTTAGCGGCCTCACCGCCAAGCTGCAGATCGTCGGCTTTGTCGTCGAGCTTTCGCGCGCACTGCCGAGCGCCATCGCCGGCTACGGCGTTATCACCTCGCCCTTTGGCGGCGTATTCCGCTTGGATTACGCCATCGTGGCCGTCATCCTGTTTGTGGCCGACTACCTGCTCACGCGCGCCTCGCACCGCGTCCGCTAGGGGATCGACATGTCCAGCAGCTACCTCATGAATCTGCTCGCCAGCGCCGTCGCCGTCATCGTCGGCATCGTGATCCACGAGAGCGCACACGCCGCCGCAGCCTGGGCACTCGGCGATAAGACGGCGCGTTCGCGCGGCCGCGTGTCGCTCAACCCGCTCAACCATATCGACCCGTTTGGCACCATCATCCTGCCGCTGCTTATGCTTGCCGCCGGCGGTCCGGTGTTCGCCTTTGCCAAGCCCGTGCCCGTCTACCTCAACAACCTCAAGCACCCCAAGCGCGATGAGGTCCTGGTGAGCGCAGCCGGCCCCGCATCGAACATCGCGCTGGCATGCCTTGCGGCCGCCCTCATGCGCCTGACCTATGGCAGCCTCTACACCAGCATGTCATTTGCCCTGGCGTCGCAGATCATGAACTTCGGCGCCACGTTTATCGTGGTCAACCTATCGCTCGCGTTCTTTAACCTCATCCCGATTCCGCCACTCGATGGCTCGTCGATCATCGTGCCCTTCCTCAAGGGCAAGGCGCTCGCCAACTACTACCGCCTGCAGCAATACGCTATGCCCATCCTCATCCTGGTGCTGTACCTACTGCCCATGTGGACCGGCATCGACGTGATCGGTCGGTATTTCGACGTTACCGTGTATCCGCTCGCTGAGCAGCTGCTTAACTTCGCAATCGCCGGCATCTAAGGTAAACTTACAGGTCGACCGTGCAAAACGGTCGTAACATGCACCCAAACCGCGCCGCGAAGGCGCCGTCAAAGGAGGTCGAAGATGTCGTATCGCGTGTCGACGCAGGTCTACAGCGGACCGTTCGACCTGCTGCTGCAGCTGGTAACCCGCCAAAAAGTAGATATCGGCGCCATCTCCATCAGCGAGGTGGCCGAGCAGTACCTTGCCGAGGCCGAGCGCATCGAGGCGCTGGACCTGGACGTGGCGAGCGACTTTTTGCTGGTCGCGGCAACCCTTTTGGACATCAAGGCCGCCTCGCTGGTGCCCCAAGAAGCCCCGCGCAAGTCAGACGACGATGACGAGTTCGATGAAGACCTCGAGGAGCTCAGCACGCTCGATGGCGACGCTTTGCGCGAGGTCCTGATCCAGCGCCTGATCGCCTACAAGCAGTTTAAGGGCGCGGCGGCAGCACTTGGTGCGCGGATGCAGGCCGAGAGCCGCATGCATCCGCGCGTTGCCGGCCCCGACCCCGAGTTTTTAGGCCTCATGCCCGACTATCTGGCCGGCATTACCCTGCGCGGTCTCGCCGTCATCTGCGCCGACCTGGACGGCAAGCGACAGACCTTCTTGCTGGAGGCCGAGCACGTGGCGCCGCATCGCGTGCCGCTCGACCTGACCGTGGCCTCAGTCGACCGCTTTACCATGGCGCACCAAACCTGCACCTTCCGCGAGCTACTGGACGGCGATGCCACCACCGAGCAGCTCGTCGTCACCTTCCTGGCCATGCTTGAGCTTGCCAAGCGCGGCTCGCTCACGCTGAGCCAGGACAAGATCTTTGGAACCATCCGCATCAACCGCGTCGAGGGCGCCGAGGCCTATGTGCCCGGCGAGGGCCCCGAGCTCACCGAATAGGAGCGGCAACCATGTCAACCCTTTCCACGCTGGAGGCAAACAGCCTCAAAGGCGCCCTCGAGGCGCTGCTGCTGGTGTCGAGCGACCCGGTGAGTGCGCCCGCGCTGGCCGGCGCACTGGATATCGCCCCCGGTGAGTGCGCGTCGCTGCTCGCCGAGCTCAAGGTTGAGTACGAGGAGGCCAACCGCGGCTTTCAGCTGCGCGAGGTCGCCGGCGGCTGGCGCCTGTTTACGCACCCCGCATACCACGACGTGGTCGAGGCCTATGTGTTGAGCTGGGACACGCAAAAGCTGTCGCAGGCGGCGCTTGAGACCCTTGCCGTCATCGCATACCACCAACCCGTGACGCGCGAGGTAGTCAAGGGCATCCGTGGCGTCAATTCCGACGGCGTCATCGCCTCGCTCGTGGACAAGGGTCTGGTGCGCGAGCTCGGCCGCGACCCCCAGCGCGGCCAGGCCATCATCTACGGCACGACCAACGCCTTCTTGGAAAAGTTCGGTCTGCGCTCCACCCGCGATCTGCCCGATCTGGAGCAGTTTGCCCCCGACGAGCAATCACGTCAGTTTATCCGCGAGCGCCTAAGCGGCCGCAGTATTCAGTCCACGCTCGAGGAGCAAGCCGAGGACCTGGACGAAGAGCGCGAACTGCTCGATACCGATGTTGAAGATGTTGAGGCAGTCGAGGACTTGGAGACCCTGGTCGTCGACGAGACCTCGGAGGATTTGCATGACGAGGACTAACGAAGTAGGGGAGACGTGCACCGCAAGCGCCACGGACGCCACAACGCCCGCGGGCGACGCCCAGCCCGTCTACCCGCACACCATGCGCCTGCAGCGCTTTTTGGCGCGTGCGGGCGTGGCGAGCCGCCGCGGCTCGGAGGATCTGATGACCGCCGGCCGCGTGACCGTCAACGGCCAGGTCGCGACCGAGCTGGGCACCAAGGTCGATGTCGACCGCGATCACATCGAGGTCGACGGCATGCCCGTCAAGCTCAACCAGGGCGCCGTGTACCTGATGCTCTACAAGCCGACCGGCTACCTCACCACCATGAGCGATCCGCAGGAGCGCCCTTGCGTGGCCGACCTGGTTCCCCGCGACCGCTTTCCAGGACTTTTCCCGGTGGGCCGCCTGGACCGCGACACCACAGGCCTTTTGCTCTTTACCACCGACGGCGACCTGTCTCAGGACCTGCTGCACCCCAGCAAACACGTCTACAAGACCTACCAGGCACTCGTTGACGGACAGCTGTCCGACCGCGATCTAGACCCGCTACGGCGCGGCATCGAGCTCGACGACGGCCTATGCCAGCCGGCAATCTGCCGCATCGTCAACGCGCGCGAGGCCGAGGCCGTGGCGCCACAGGGCGTCAAGCCCGGCACCACTGCAGTCGAGGTCATCATCCGCGAGGGCCGCAAGAACCAGGTCAAGCGCATGCTGAGCAAGATCCACCACCCGGTGATCCGCCTGCACCGCTGCAACTTTGCCGGCCTGGAGCTCAAGGACGTGGCCAAGGGCTCGTGGCGCGAGCTCACCGACCGCGAGGTGCAGATCCTCAAAAGCGGCGGCATCCCGCCCAAGCAGGCGAGCGCCAAGCGCAACGGCGGCAAGCCCCAAGACACGCCCGCCAGCCGCACGCGTCATCACGGCAGCCACGGCTCCGCACCCAAGCGTAACACCTACCGCGAGCGCTACGCGGGCTAGGCAACCCGCCACGCCCTAACGCCCGCGAACCATACCAGCACGTCAATCATCGAAAGGAAGCATTGCATGATCGTCGCCATCGACGGCCCCGCCGGATCCGGCAAGTCCACAATCGCCAAGGAGATCGCCCGCCAACTGGGCTTTAACAAGCTCGACACGGGCGCCATGTACCGCGCCGTCACCTTCGCCGCGCTCGACCGCGGCATCGACCTGGACGACGAGGCGGCCATCGACGCTCTCGCCGAGCAGATCGAGATCCGCTTTACCAACGGCACCGGCGAGGACACGCGCCTGACCATCGACGGCCAGGACGCTTCGGCCGCTATCCGCACCCCGCAGGTCGACGCCAACGTTTCCAAGGTCTCGGCCTACCCGGGCGTGCGCGCCGCCATGCTCATCCACCAGCGCCGCGCCGCCGAGGACCGCGATATCGTTGCCGAGGGTCGTGACATCGGCACCGTCGTATTCCCCAACGCGCAAGTCAAGGTCTTCCTGACCGCCGACCCGCGCGAGCGCGCCCGCCGCCGCGTGCTGCAGCGTCACCAAAACGACGCCCAGCTGCTCACGTCCGAGCAGCTCGAGGCCGAGGTCGACGAGACCCTCGACGCCCTTAAGCAGCGCGACAAGCTCGACAGCAGCCGCGAGGTCGCCCCACTCGTGCCCGCCGAGGACGCCGTGCACGTTGACTCCACCGCCCACACCATCGATGAGGTCGTCTCGATAATCGAGGACCTCATCAACCAAAGGAGGTAGCCCATGCGCCTGTTTAAGCAGACGCCCGAGGACTATTACAACGCCCCGTATGCCGAGTTTCCCGCGCTCATCCGCGGCACCGTCTTCGTGGTCATGACAATCCTTTGGGCTTTCTCCAAGCTCATGTGGCGCTGGAAGGTCGAGGACGCCGATCTGCTGTTTGAGCGCCAGGAAGGCCGCGGCAGCGTGGTCATCTGCAACCACACCTCGATGGCCGAGCTCTTGGCCGTGGAGACGGCGCTGTTCTTTGGGGACCGCCGCATTCGTCCCATCTTTAAGTCCGAGTTCGCCAAGAGCAAGATTGTGCGCTGGGCCTTTAGCCGCGTTGGCGGTATCCCCGTGGAGCGTGGTACTGCCGATATGAAGTGCCTGCGCGCCGCCCAGCATGCGCTGCAGCGCGGCGAGGACGTCCTGATCTTCCCCGAGGGCACGCGCATCCGCTCGCGCGAGATCAAGCCCGAGGTCCACGGCGGTTTTGCGCTCATCGCCCAAATGGGCAAGGCGCCCGTCAACCCGCTCGCCATCTGCGGCTGGTCCGACATCACGCCCACGGGCAAAAAGCTCATGCGTCCCAAGAAGTGCTGGATTCGCGCCGGAAAGGCCGTCTCGCTTTCCGACGCACCGGCCGGGCTTAAACGCACGGAGCGCCTGGAATGGTTTGAGTCCGAGGCCATGAACCGCGTCTACGCCATGCGCGATGACCTGTGCGCCGAGCACCCGGGCAGGTTCTAGCCATGAGTGAGAACGTGACGAACACCGCCGAGACTGCGTCCGACCAGGCAACCGCGCCTACCATCGAGATCGCCGCCCACGCCGGCACTTGCTACGGCGTACAGCGTGCGCTCGATATGGCGCTGGCCGCCGCACCGCAGGCAGGGGAGTGCACTCAGGTCCATACCTTGGGTCCGCTCATCCATAACCCCATCGTGGTGCGCGAGCTCGCGCAGGCGGGCGTGGGCCTTGCCGAGACCTTGGACGACGCCGCATCGGGCACCGTGATCATCCGCGCCCACGGCGTGGTACCGCAGGTGATCGATGCCGCTCGCGAACGTGGCCTTAACGTCGTCGACGCTACCTGCCCTTACGTAAAGAAGGTTCATGTTGCCGCGGAGCGCCTGGTGCGCGAGGGCTATCGCGTACTCGTCGTAGGCGAGCCGGGCCATCCCGAGGTTGAGGGCATCTTGGGCCACGCCGGCAATGATGCGCAGGTCGTGAGCTGTGCTGCCGACGCCAACGCCTTGTCGCTCAAGGGCAAGGTGGGCCTCGTCGTGCAGACCACCCAGACCGCGCAGAACCTCGCCGAGGTCGTGGCAGCTATCACTCCGCGGGTGCAGGAGCTGCGTGTGATCAACACCATCTGCGCCGCCACGAGTGAGCGTCAACAGGCAGCAGCTACGCTTGCCAACCGCTGCGACTGCATGGTCGTAGTGGGCGGAAAGAACTCGGGGAACACCCGCCGCCTGGCGCAGATTTGCGCCGACGCCTGCGAGCGCACGTATCACATCGAGGAAGCTTCCGAGCTCCAGGCCGCGTGGTTTACCGACGCTCACCACATCGGTATCACCGCCGGAGCCTCCACCCCGCAAGAACACATCGAGCGCGCCGTCGCGCGCATCAAGGAGCTTTGCCGCTAATCATGGACCAGACCGTACCCGCATACGCCGCCGAGGTGGCCGATTACGGGCGCAGCCGCGACCCCGAGCCGGGTGAGGGCGCGCTCGTTAAGAACGTGCGTCCCGAGTCGCCCGCATGGGATGTGGGTATCGAGCCGGGCATGCGCGTGCTCACGGTCAATGGCGAGCAGCTTACCGACATGATTGTGTGGCTCTGGGAGGCCGACGATGATACCGTCGACCTGGAGGTTTTCGATCCGCGCGACAACACCGTCACCCCCGTCGAGCTCGATCGCTTTCCCGGCGAGGACTGGGGCCTGGAGTTCGATGGCCCCATTTTCGACGGCATGCGCACCTGCGTAAACGCCTGCGTGTTCTGCTTTATGACGATGCTGCCCAAGGGCGGTCGCTCCACGCTCTACATCCGTGACGACGACTACCGTCTGAGTTTTTTGCAGGGCAACTTTGTCACGCTAACGAACCTCACCGACGAGGACGTGCAAAACGTCATCCAACGCAACATGAGCCCCATGAACGTGTCGGTCCACGCCGTGAGCCCCGACGTCCGCCGCCGCATGATGGGCCGCAACGCCCAGCGCGGTATGGATGTGCTCGAGGCCATCATGGCCGCCGGCATAGAGATTCACGCGCAGATTGTGTTGTGCCCCGGCATGAACGACGGCGAGGAGCTGGAAAAGACCCTGCGCTTTTGCGAGGAGCACGAGCAAATCACCAGCCTGGGCATTGTGCCGCTCGGTTTTACCAAGCATCAGAACCGTTTTAGCTGGTCATACAGCGACAAGCCCGAACTGGCGCGCGAGACCATTGCCATGATCCGTCCCTACCAGGACCGCGCCTTCGAGCGTTTTGGCCGCCACACCTTCCAGATGAGCGACGAGTTCTACCTGGACGCCGGCATCGATCCGCCCGAGGCGGACTTTTACGACGGCTATCCGCAGTACTACGACGGTATCGGCATGATCCGCTCATACCTAGACGAGACGGACGATGTGCTTGCCGCCGATGCCGAGCGACTGGCCCGCGTCCGCGAGGCCATCGCCGCTCGCAGCCAGCACCTGCTGTGCCTCTCGGGCGCCAGCGCACGCGACACAGTGGCCCGCTTTGTGGAATCGCCGCAGGGGCTCGCCGGCACCGTCACGGCCATCAAGAATCGCTACTTTGGCGGCAACGTGGACGTGACCGGCCTCATCGTCGCCTGCGACATTCTGGAACAGCTGCCGCAGGACCTCTCGGGGGTTATGCTCTTTGTGCCTAAGCTCATGTTCAACGCTGACGGCATGACGCTTGACGAGTATCATCGTGACGATTTACTCGCAAGCCTTAACCACCGCGGCGCCGAGGTTCATGTGGTGTCGACCATGCCGCATGAGCTGCTCGATACCCTGGAGCACATCCTTGGCATTGTGCCCGCGGACTCTAACATTTCCACTGATCCTGCCCATTAAAGGAGTGCAGATGAAACCTATCGTCGCCGTCGTCGGACGCCCCAACGTGGGCAAGTCCACGCTCGTTAACCGCCTGGCCCAGACCTCGGACGCCATCGTCCACGAGTCTCGCGGCGTTACGCGCGACCGCTCGTATCACACGGCCGATTGGAACGGCCGCGAGTTCACCATCGTCGACACGGGCGGAATCGAGCCGCTCAAGAGCGACGACGTCTTTGCCACGTCCATCCGCGACCAGGCGCTCGCCGCCGCCGAGGAAGCCGCCGTCATCCTGTTTGTGGTCGATGGCCGCACCGGCGTCACCGAGGAGGACGAGTCGGTCGCCCGCATGCTCAAGCGCTGCGACAAGCCGGTCTTTCTGCTGGTGAACAAGCTCGACAACCCCGATCGCGAAAACGACAGCATCTGGGAGTTCTATTCGCTCGGCATCGGCGAGCCCACGCCGCTCTCGGCCCTGCATGGCCACGGCACGGGCGACCTGCTCGATGACATCGTGGCCCTGCTTCCGGAGGAAGAGGACGAGGTCGCCGATGAGTTCCCCGACGCGCTGAACGTCGCCATCATCGGCCGTCCCAACGCCGGTAAGTCGTCGCTGTTCAACCGCATCCTGGGCGCCGACCGCTCTATCGTGTCCAACATTGCCGGCACGACGCGCGACGCCATCGACACGGTCGTCGAGCGTAACGGCAAGCACTACCGCATGGTCGACACCGCGGGCATTCGCAAGAAGAGCACCGTGTACGAGAACATCGAGTACTACTCCATGGTCCGCGGCCTGCGCGCCATCGACCGCGCCGACGTGGCGCTGCTCGTCGTCGACGCCTCCGTGGGCGTTACCGAGCAGGACCAGAAGGTCATGGGTCTTGCCATCGAGCGCGGCTGCGCCATCGTGGTGCTGCTCAACAAGTGGGACCTGCTCGACGACGATCGCAAGCGCGAGGCCTGCATGGAGACCATCGACCGCCGTCTGGGCGTTATGGCTCCCTGGGCCCAGTACCTACGCATCTCGGCCCTGACCGGCCGCAGCGTCGAGAAGATCTGGGCAATGGTAGACGCCGCCGAAAAGACGCGCTCGCAGAAGATCAGCACCTCGCGCCTCAACACGTTCCTCACCGACCTGCGCGAGTTCGGTCATACCGTGGTGGACGGCAAGCGCCGCCTGCGCATGCACTACGTGACCCAGACGGGCGTCAACCCGCCGACGTTTACGTTCTTCGTCAACCACAGCGACCTGGTCAACGACACCTACCAGCGCTACGTGGAGAACCGCATGCGCTCTACCTTCGACTTCGCCGGCACGCCCATTCGACTCTTCTTTAGGAAGAAGGAGCAAAAGGATGCATAATCCGATTCTGTTGACCGTCATCTGCGCCGTGGTCTCGTTCTTTATCGGGGCGATTCCGTTTGGCCTAATTCTGGGCCGTGTGTTCAACCACACCGACATTCGCAAGGCGGGCTCCGGCAACATCGGCACCACCAACGCCCTGCGTGTGGCCGGCCCCAAGGTGGCCGCGCTCACGCTGCTGCTCGACTGCCTTAAGGGCGCCATCTGCGTCCTTATCGCACGTCCGCTCATCGCGAGCGTGGGCTATGGCTTTCCGCCGAGCATTATGGCTCCCGGTGCTGCCGGCGATTGGATGCTCGGCGTCATCTGCCTGGCGGCCGTATGGGGCCACATCTTCTCGCCGTACCTCAACTTCCACGGCGGCAAGGGCATCGCCGTGGGTCTGGGCGTTATCCTCGCCTGGTACTGGCCCATCGGACTTTCGCTGCTGGGCATGTTTATCGTGGCCGTTGCCATCACCAAGTTTGTGTCGGTGGGCTCGCTTGCCGCCGCCATCGGCCTTCCCATCGCCGCCTGCGCGGTCTTTCCGTACAGCAGCCTGGGCCTCAAGTTTTGCATGGCGATGATCGGCATCACCGTGGTGTGGGCCCATCGCGCAAACATCAAAAAGCTCATGACCGGTAAGGAGTCCAAGCTCTCGTTTACCAAGCGCGTCACCGAGCCCGACGATAAGTAGGAGAGAGTCATGAATGTTGCGCTGATTGGCTCCGGCTCCTGGGGAACCGCCGTCGCCGGCCTTGCCGCAGCGCGAGCCGAGCGCGTGACCATGTGGGCACACAGCGAGCAGACGGCCGCCGGCATTAACGGCGAGCACCGCAACCCCCGGTATCTGGTGGGATACGAGCTGCCGGACAACGTGGTAGCAACGACCGAGCTCGCCCAGGCGCTCGACGGTGCCGATGCGATCGTCTTTGCCGTGCCCTCCACGCACTTGCGCGCCGTGTGCCACCAGGCAGCGCCGTATATCGATGCCGAGACTCCGGTCCTGTGCCTCACCAAGGGCATCGAGCCCGAGTCCGGCCTGCTTATGAGCGAGGTCATTGCCAGCGAGATCGGCAATGAGCGGCGTGTGGCGGCCCTCTCGGGCCCCAACCATGCTGAGGAAATCTGCCGCGGCGGACTTTCTGCCGCCGTCATCGCCAGCAAAGATGCGCAGGTAGGGGAGACCTTTAAGGACCTGCTCCTATCCACGGCCTTCCGCATCTACCTGTCGCAGGATATGACCGGCGTCGAGGTATGCGGCGCCATGAAGAACGTTATCGCCATCGTGTGCGGCATCTCCGCCGGCTCGGGCGCGGGCGACAACACGCTTGCCCTCATCATGACGCGCGGCCTGGCGGAGATCAGCCGACTGGTGCACGCCCGTGGCGGGCAAGCCATAACGTGCATGGGCCTTGCCGGCATGGGCGACCTCATCGCCACCTGTACCTCGGAGCATTCGCGCAACCGAACCTTTGGCTACGAGTTTGCCCACGGCGTGTCGCTCGACGAGTACCAGACGCGCACGCATATGGTGGTCGAGGGCGCCGTCGCGGCCCGCAGCGTGAGCGAGCTTGCCCGTTCACTGGGCGTAGACATTCCGCTCACCTTTGCCGTGGAGCAAACGCTCTACAACGGTGTTACTTTGGATAGGGCGCTCGAGATTCTTACCGACCGCGTCCCTTCTCAAGAGTTCTACGGACTCACCGACTAGCGCAGAAAGGCTACTACCATGGGTTCCATCAAAATCGCTCCGTCTATCCTTTCGGCCGACATGGCCAACCTCAAGGGCGAGCTCGACAAGATCGCCGGCGCCGACTACGTGCACTTTGACGTCATGGACGGTCACTTTACCGGCAACCTCACCTTTGGCGTCGATATCCTCAAGGCCGTCAAGCGCTCCACCGATGTACCGGTCGACGCGCACCTCATGGTGTCGAACCCCGATGAGACGGTCGATTGGTATGCCGACGCCGGCGCCGATATGATCACCGTGCACTACGAGGCTTCCACGCACCTTCACCGTACGCTCACGCACCTACAGCAGCGCGGCGTCAAGGCCGGTGTGGTCCTCAACCCTGCCACGCCCGTCTGCGTGCTCGAGAGCATCATCGACGTTGTCGACATGGTGCTGCTCATGAGCGTGAACCCCGGCTTTGGCGGCCAGAGCTTTATCCCAGGCACCATCGCAAAGCTCCACGAGCTCAAGGCCATGTGCGAGCGCCACGGCGTGTCGCCCCTCATCGAGGTCGACGGCGGCATTTCTTCCAAGAACATTGCCGAGGTCGTCAAGGCCGGCGCCAACGTCCTCGTGGCCGGCTCCGCCGTATTTAAGTCCGAAGATCCCGCCGCCGAGGTTACGCTGCTGCAGAAGCTGGGCAACGAGGCTGCACAGGAGGCATAAACCCTTATGACCGCAGGTCAAAACCGCATACCCGTGAATCTTGACTACGCCGCCTCGACGCCCATGCGCGCCGAGGCGCGTCTTGCGCAGCGTGAGTACGACGACAGCGAGCTTGCCGGCGTCAACCCCAACTCGCTGCACTCGCTTGGTCGCAAAGCTGCCGCGCGTCTAGAGGTTGCTCGCCGCGAGATCGCCCGCAGCTTTGGCGCGCGCGTCCGCCCATCCGAGATTGTCCTGACCAACGGCGGTACCGAGGCCAACCAGCTGGCGCTCCTCGGTCTTGCCGAGGGCGCCCGTCAGCGCGACCGCAAGCGCAACCGCGTGATCGTATCTCTGTCTCTTATACACATCTCGGAGCCCACGAGACGCGT
>UQSK01000041.1 GCA_900543605.1 uncultured Collinsella sp. | reverse complement strand
CGAGATTACTACGCGTCTCGTGGGCTCGGAGATGTGTATAAGAGACAGGTCGGAGCTCGACGCCAGCTCACGGATGCTCTCGTGATACACGTCATCGAACGAATCGAGCGGAGACTCGATACCGTAATGATGGTAGTACCACCAGTAGCAGGGATAATTGTCATAGAAGCCGTCGGCCTCACGCACCTCGGACGGCACAGCCTCGGCAAGCTGACGCAGCACTTCCTTGGAAACACCCAGCGCCACGCCCATCACCAGCAGCTTGTTCCACAGCACCAGATCGCCGGGGACGGCTTCCTTTAGGCGCGTGAAATCCTCAAGCCAATGCTTGAGCGCCTTGCAGCGAGCCGCCACCTCGGCGCCCTCCGGCGTAAAGCGGCGGAACGTAAGGCCCACGCCGATACCCACCAGCACAATCGGCACCGAGATCACCGCGGCGGTAATGTTCGCCTGTGCGCCATCGGTAAAGAAGATGGATCCCACGGGAACAAAGGCAATCAGGATACCAAGAACCAGGCAAAACACCATTGCAACAATGCCGTCCGAGGCAACGTACTCGCTATCGGCCAGCTTGCCCTTAACGGTGTTCTGATAGTCCTCGAGCTTGTCGCCCACGGGTGTAGCGTGCTGCTTGACGTAGTGCTGCAGCTCGTCGAACGTGCGCGAGCGATCGCCGTTCTCGTCAGGCTTAGCACCGGCAAAGAAAACCTTGAGCACCATGTGGTCAATGCCCTTGGCCGACTTCCAGCCCGCATCACTCACCGTCACGCGATACGTCTGGTCTTCTTTTTCACGCCCCAACAGACCCTTCTTGGCCTTGGTCACGGTCGCCTGCTCCAGCTTGATCACACGGTCGTCAGTGAGCTTCATGAGCGTGGCGATATATGCCTGATCGGGCACCTCGTTCCAGCTCATGAGGGCCGAAAGCACGGCGGGATGATCGGCCGAAGGCACATCGCGGAAATATTCGTCCTGGAAAAGCGGCTTGGGCTTGCGCTTGCGCAGCTTGAGCATAACGATTGTGCCGGTAAAGGCCACCGCCGCAACAACACTTAGCACGGCAAGTGCATTGGCAATCATGCGAGCGTGAGCGCGGCGGGCGTTAGCTTCGTCGGCCCATTCCTTCTCTTCGCTCAGGATCGTTGACATGCGCTCTTCGCCCGAAGCGGCAAGCTGCGGCACCCAGTCGCTAGGGAAGGCGATGCGTGCCTCGGCGAATTCGCCCTGATGCACGCAGGGAATGGTATAGGTGACCATGGGTTCGTCCGCATCGAGCGATACATCGCCCGTCAGCGGGCCGTGGCCCCATGCGCGGAAGTTATCGCCCTTGACGGCCGCCGTCCCGGCAGCGGCATTTGCGAAGCGCACTTCCATCTCGACGTCATCGGAATCCGCAGACCAGCCGTCACCCACGAACTTCCAGTAGAGCTCGGCGGTATCGGCCCAGTTCATGACCGCACCGGTCATGGAATAACTCACGTAGTAGATTGCACTGTCGCCGCTCTCGTGGGGGCTGAACACCTTAATCCTTACGCCGTCACCGGTCTGCTCGACCGTGTAGACGCCAGAGTCGCCCTTGTTCGCGCTATCGACTTTGTTAAACGCGGTGTCCTCTTCCTCGACACTCAGCACGTCAACGTCCGCCGTGCCGCCCTGCTGGTTGGTGCCCGTATTGATCTCCCAAAACACGCCGTTGATGTCGTCGTCGAAATCAAACTGGCGTCCCTCGACAACGGTCAGCGATCCATCGGCCTCGACCGTGGCACTGATGTAGGTTTGGGTCATGGAATACCCGTCGGCACGTGCAACGGCGGGCAACAGCAACAGCGCGCACGCGACGAGCGCGCAAATGGAAGCAAATCGCGCAAACGGGCAGCGCTGCCGACAGGTCTTGGCAACGGGGGCGTTCATAGGCACATCCTTTGTCTGTGATACCAGTAGCGTCATTGTCCCACGTTTGCGGGTTCATGTGACGAACATCTAGGTCAGCGGAGTATCAAACGGGACGAAAGTCACGCCCGCGGCCGGCACCTGGGGACGTTCCTTATCTGCCGGTAATCTGGGACACTCCTTGGCATAGCCCGCTCCGGCAATAGATACCACTTCATAGCTCCGTCACAGGTGTAGCGGCTTTGTGTGGGCGCGGCGTTAGCCGATTAAGCCGGCGAGCGAGGGGCATAAAGCAGTTGAGCGAAAACGGTTTGCCCCTTTGCCGTTCGCTTGAGGATCATGTCCCCCTTTTCCGCGGAAACCCCGGCAGTTGCGAAGAGCTGCCGGGGTTTCTGTCGTTTGAGGGGTTGGGCTGGCGGGCGGCGATCGAGCTGTCGAGCCGGTGATCCGGCACGCGCAACGCGCGGCCACGGCAACTTGCAGGCCACGGCAGCGTCTCCCCCACCGCACCCCGCGCTATACTCGTCCGCATGGATATCAACGCACGCAACATAGCAACACACGCCGCGGACGTACCAGCAACGACAGCGCCCACCCCCGTCGTGGGCCGCTTTGCCCCGTCGCCCTCGGGCCGCATGCACTTGGGCAACGTGTTCAGCTGCCTGTGCGCATGGCTTTCGGCCCGCAGCCAGGGCGGCAGCATCGTGTTGCGCATCGAGGACCTGGACGGTCGCTGCAAGCGCCCGGAACTTGCTGCCCAATTGATTGACGACCTAGCCTGGCTGGGGCTTGAGTGGGACGAAGGCCCCTACTACCAGCACGATCGTCTAGACCTGTACGAAAGCGCCCTGCGCCAGCTACAAGACGCCGGCCTCACCTATCCCTGCTTTTGCACGCGCGCCGAACTCCACGCCGCGAGCGCGCCGCATGCGAGCGACGGCACGCCCATCTACCGCGGCGCCTGCCGAGGCCTTTCTGCCGAGGAGGTTGCCCGCCGCAGCATCCTGCGTGCTCCGGCCACGCGCCTGCGCGTGCCCGCCGTCGACGACCTCGCAGACGATGTGGTCGAATTCGTTGACCGCACGTACGGAGCCCAATGCGAGGCACTCGCCACCGAGTGCGGCGACTTTTTGGTGCGCCGCAGCGACGGCGTGTTTGCCTATCAGCTGGCCGTGGTGGTCGACGACGCTGCCATGGGCGTCACCGAGATCGTACGCGGATGCGACCTGCTTGGTTCCACGCCGCGCCAGATCTATCTGCAACATCTGCTGGGACTGCCCACACCGCGCTACGCGCACATTCCGCTGCTCATGTCGCCGGACGGCCGCCGCCTTTCCAAGCGCGATCGCGATCTGGACCTGGGCGAGCTCCGCACCCGCTTTGGCACACCCGAGGCGCTGTTGGGATGGCTCGCCGGGCAAACAGGCATCGCGCCGGACACCACGCCGCGTACCGCCGAGCAGCTGGTCGAGCACTTTAGCTGGGACGTCATCCGCGCGCATCGAGAGAACATCACTGTAACGGTCGAGTAGCCAGCCACCCCGCCTCTACGCAACATCCCAGGGCTGGAGTTCGTCTCCCAAGCGAACGATGCAGTCGTAGAGCACGGTGTGACGCTCGGCCGGGTTGGTATCCCGATGAAAATGCCCGTAGTACCAGCGCTTGTAGTCCAAGCGGTCTTCCAGCTCATCGAAAAATGCCGTAAGCCGATCAACGGCGGGGCAATTCCAGCCGGGTGCCGGATAAAGCGTGGGCGAAAGCATGCGCGTAGAGCAGGTGTGGGTGATCACGTAGTCGACCTTCCAGCCCATGCTGTCGAGCTTTGCCCGCGCCTCCTCAAAGTTGCGCTCGTCCGGCAGCTCCTGCGGCCACCAGCTGGAATAGGGAATGCGGTATTCCTTGTCCACGCTCGTGGCGCCGCCCATGGTAAGGATCGTTGAGCCATCGAGTTCAAAAACCTCGCCGCGCGTCAGGCGCCGTATGGGCGAGGTATCCGACAGGCGCTGCGTCAGCCCACCGTGCCACAACTCCATGGGTCGCTCCGCCCAGTGATCGAAACGCTCGTGGTTGCCGTCGACGAACAGCACGGTATAGGGGCGCGACTCCAGCCAGGCGATATCGGCGCACTCCTCGGCAGAAAAATCCCAGGGAAAGCCAAAGTCGCCGGCGACGATGAGATAGTCGTCACTCGTCAGACCATCCCCAAGATCCCAGTCGCGAAGCTTTTGCATGTCGACGCCGCCGTGAATATCGCCCGTCACATAGACCGTCATCGGATCACCACTTCCCTGCAAGTCGCTAGCCCACATCCTGCACGATTACTAAGCTAACCGTTCCAGCCCTTCCATCCCTTAGGGCTTACCCCTCGTTCTTCCATCCAAACGGGTCAAGCACCCAAAAATCCAGATCGAGCACGCCGCCGGTCATCATGGCGCCGGCAGGGGCCATGCAAACATGCAGAGAACTGGCACCTCGGAGCACGTCGAACGGCCCCAAAGAAGCCAGCAGCGAGACCGCTGCGCCGGCTACGCACAGCGCAAGGCACGGTCCTGCGTCCTTAACGCACTTCTTTGCGAGATGCTTTGCGTTGTCACCCATCGATATCGAACTCCTTAGAGGGTCGTTGTTCAGATGCATGCCGCCGTGGCAGAACGAAGCGGCAGAGTAAGTGTCACATGCCGTGCAGACATCAATGGAGAAACCGCCTGCTCGACCAACCCTTGACGCCGTTTTGCACCGGCACCCCATCCCCCGCTATCGAGGTCTAATACTTTTCCCGAGAAGTGAACGGCTGTTTTTGGACCCCTGAAACAGCCGCATTTTTCGGCGGCAAAATCGTGGGATTTCAGCATTGAAACCGCGGGAAACGGCACCTTTAAAGTGTCGATGCTTCGGGGGTCCGTTTTAGCTCGTTCACTTCTCGGGAAAAGTATTAGACCTCGCTGCTAGCTATCCAGAAAGACACCTCCCCCTTCCCCACCGCCGCGCAAAAACTCATCCAACATTAATCTTGGCTCAAGAATCGCTTAATCTATAACCTGCACTATAGAGTTCGACCAAGGGCGGGGCGGCGCCACGCAGGCCGCCGAACGCAACGCTCGCGCCCGGGCAAATCGCCCGGCGTCGCGCCCATCGAACGAAAGGACAGGTCATGGACGACCTCGAAAAAGTTGAAACCATCCGCACCAAGTGCAACGTGAGCTACACCGATGCCAAGGCGGCGCTCGACGCTGCCGACGGCAACGTTTTGGATGCCATCATTTGGCTCGAGTCGCAGGGCAAGACGCAGACCACGTCGGCGCACGCCGCCACCGAGTCCGAGCCGGTCGACGAGCCCTCAGCCGAGATGGTCGCCGCGCAGGCCGCCTACGAAAAGTCGAGCGAAAAGACCGACTTCTCCAAGAAGATGGACGGCGTGTGGGAGTACCTCAAAAAGCTCTTCCGCCTGAGCCTGGACACCAAGTTTATCGCCACGCGCCGCGATGCGATCATCCTCAACATCCCCATCCTGATCCCCATCATCGCCCTGTTTGCCTGGGGCGCTACGATTTGGCTGATGCTGATTGGCCTGTTCTTTGGCATGCGCTACCGCATCGATAGCGACGGCGACGTGCCCGGCAGCATCAACAACCTTATGAATCACGCCGCCGATGCCGCGGACGACATCAAGCAAAATCTGAACGACGACAAGTAATCGCAGACGGGGGCACGCATGGCACGGATCCTGATCGTAGAGGACGAGGAGAAAATCGCCCGCTTTGTGACGCTCGAGCTGGAGCACGAGGGCTACCAGGTGGAGCACGCCGCCGTCGGCCGCACCGCCGTGGACCTGGCGCTGGAGCGCGACTACGATCTGATTCTGCTCGATGTGCTGTTGCCGCAGCTCAACGGCATGGAGGTCCTGCGACGTGTCCGCAAGCACAAGGATGTGCCGGTGATTATGGTCACCGCGCGCGATGCCGTGATGGACAAGGTTGCCGGGCTCGATGCCGGCGCCGACGATTACCTGACCAAGCCATTTGCGATTGAGGAACTGTTCGCCCGGATCCGCGTGGCGCTGAAGCGCTCGGAGGCCGTGCGGGCGGCTTCGGGCGTTGGCGGCGTTGGGGCGGACGAAGCGAACGGCACGGGCGTCGGCGCCGCTGCGATACCCCCGGTCAGCGACTCGGCCCAAGCTTCCGCCTCGCCCTCCCCCGCTACGCTCACCGTGGGATCGGTTGTGCTCGATTCCGACCGCCGCGAAGTCACGGTCGGCGGCTCGCCCATCGCGCTCACGGCCCGCGAGTTCGACGTCCTCGCCCTGCTTATGGCGCATGCCGAGACCGTGCTCACGCGCGAGCGCATCGCGCACGAAGCGCTGGGCTACGAATACGTGGGCGATACCAACAACGTCGACGTGCACATCGCGCACCTGCGTGCCAAGATCGAAGACGCCGGCGGCGCCCGAATCATCCAAACCGTGCGCGGGGTGGGCTATGTCTGCCGTGCGTAACGCCGAGGCCAAGCGCGTCACATCCATCGCCCGCGCCATCAACTGGAGCTATATGTGGCGCCGTCTGATGAGCTACATCTGGCTCGATCTGTTGCTGGTAGTGATTGCGGCGGCGATCCTCGTCTATGGATACAACCAGACACTGCCCTACGGCACGTTTACCGCAGGATGGATCCCCGGTGCCACCGTTCACGGCATGTCACTGACGCCCGCGCGCGGCTGGGACCTGACAACGCTCACCTATACCGTCGAGCTTGCGCGTACCACCAAGACCTTCCCCCTCGCGCAGGACCTCGTCACGCTATGGCCTCTCTACCTTGTCGTTGTAGGTTGGCAGGTCATCAGCGTGCTCAACATGCTCGGCGGCGCCCGCCGCGTGCGCCGCACCATGGCGCCGCTCAACGATCTGGCCTTGCGCGTGGACGAGCTCGGCCGCATGCAGCTCGCCGGCGGCAAGATGGAAACACTGGAGCAGGCCATCGAGCGCGCAAGCGTCGACTCGCCGAGCGTCACTACCGGCGACGCCGACCTGGCAAGCATCGAGGTTGCACTCAACCGCCTACTGCGCCAGATGCAAGAGGCCAAACTGCAACAGATGCGCTTTGTCAACGATGCGAGCCACGAGCTGCGCACGCCCATCGCGGTGATTCAGGGTTACGTAAACATGCTCGATCGCTGGGGTAAGGACGACCCGGCCGTGCTGGCGGAGTCCATCACATCCCTCAAGGCCGAAAGCGAGCATATGCAGGAGCTCGTGGAGCAGCTGCTGTTTTTGGCGCGCGGCGATGCCGGGCGCACGGTCCTGCGGCGTGCGGATACCAACCTGGCCGCACTGGTCAGCGAGGTATGCGAAGAATCGCAGATGATCGATACCGAGCACACGTATCGGCTGGCTTCTGATGCTGCGCTTGCCAGCGACCCGCGCTGTGACGCGTCTGTCGACGTGGCGCTCGTGAAGCAGGCCCTGCGTGTGATCGTGCAAAACGCCGCCAAGTACTCGGATGCGGGAACGACCGTCACATTTGGCATAACGCCGGATGCGGGCGCGGGCACGATCGACATAAGCGTTGAGGACGAGGGCATCGGCATGAACCAGGAATCCGCAGCTCACGCGTTTGAACGATTCTACCGCGCCGACAACGCACGCGATGCCGGCGCGCAGGGCTCGGGTCTGGGGCTTGCCATTGCCAAGTGGATCGTCGATAGCCATGGCGGCGTCATCGGCGTGACCTCGGTCGAGGGCGTCGGCAGCCGCTTTACGATTCGCCTGCCGTGGTAGAAAGCCCCTCGGCATAAATAAAGGGATAGGGCCACGCGGCCCTATCCCTTTTTGCTAGCTATGGCAGCTTGTGCGCTACTCGCGGCACAGGTGCACGGCGAAACCGGCGAACTCGCGCTTAAAGTACACGAGCTTGGTGCCGCCGTCGGGCAGCAGCACGCGCGACTCCTCGTTGACCTCGAGCCCGCGCTCGGCAAACCACTTCTCGGCCGCATCGATGTCGTTGACGGCAAAGCCAATGTGGCCCTTGGTGCCACGACCGTTCTGCTTCATGATCTCGACCAGCGAATCGTTAAAGTACGAAACGGGGGTCTCGATAACGGGCAGGCCCATCATCGTCGAGAACAGCTCCGCGATCTCCAGGGCGTCTGCCGGGTCGGTGGCGTTAATGCCCACATGGGCAACGCGCATGCCAAAGAGCTCGACCGGATTGGCGTTCTGCTCATTCATACAGGCAGCGCCTACTGAGCCATAACGTCAAGGACGGCCTTCTCGGCAGCGACGCGGTTCATGCCGGTCATGAAGGGCACGCCGCTCACGTACGGGCAGGTGAGGCCCTCGGGGGCAACGGTGGTGGCGATCAGCAGGTCGGCGCCCTCGTCGCAGTAGTCCTTGGCCTCGGAGATGGCACACTGCACGATCTCATACTTGCCGGCATAACCATTGGCGTCGAGCATGGTGGCAACCTTCTGGGCAACAAGCGTGGAAGTAGCAGCGCCAGCACCGCAAGCCAAAACGATCTTCTTCATAGTCATAGGTAATATCTCCCTTCATGGTTTACTTTAGGTAAGTGTACCGCAGCGAGCGATGGCACTCAGCCTCGATGAGCTTTTATGCCAGTTTGCTTGCGCGCTGCGTATAATACATCTAGTACGTGTTGTCATACCGCTCGCTTTATGAGCGACTAAGGATCCCAATATGCCCGATTCCCGCACACTCTGGACCGCCGTCGTCATCATCTGTATCGCCGTGTCGGTGTTCTTTAGCGTCAAAAAACGCACCACGTTTAAACGCCTGCAGCAGCTTATGGCTGCCAAGCAGTGGGACGAGTTCGATCGTTTGCTCGACGGCAAACTCACCAGCATGCTATACCCGCGCTACAACCGCGACTACCTGCGCCTGAACTCCTATCTGCTGCGCGAGGACCACAAGCGCGCCGATGAGATGTTCGATTTGCTGCTGGGGCTCAATCTGCCCAAGATGCAGCGCGTCGACCTGGTGATCAAAGCCTTTAACTACTACGTTGGCCAGGAGGACCGCAAAAAGTCCAAGGAGCTCCTGCACGAGATCAAGGGCTTTGAGGGCGGTCAGGCCGAGGCGGTCGCACACGAGTGTCAGCTGATGTACGACACGATGATCCTCAAGCGCCACAACGATATTCCCGAGCTGGAGCGCATGCTCGAGGATGTCGGCGACGACCCGGTCAAGCGCTGCCGCTTGGAGTACCTGCTGGCCCTGCAGTACCAGAACAAGGGCGACGAGGCCAAGTTTGCCGAGTACTTGGAGAAGTCGGGCCAACACTCGATGGCCGTCAACGCGTAACGGACGGCTTGTGCTAGACTTCTAGTCTCACGGGGGCGTGGCGGAATTGGCATACGCAGGAGACTTAAAATCTCTCGCCGCAAGGATTGTGGGTTCGAGTCCCACCGCCCCTACCATATGGAGCTTTCGAGCCCGTGTTCCCCAGGGATGCGAGCTCGTTTCTTTAAGATGCCGGCGGGACTCGAACCCGCGAGGGGGCGAGCGTTAAGCGGACGCGCAGCGTCCGTAGCGAGCCGGCGAGGGCGCCGACAGGCGGCCGAAGCCGGTGCGTATTTGCGCAGCAAATACGCAGACGTCCCACCGCCCCTACCATTTGGATTTTACGGGCCCGTGTCCCCCAGGGATGCGGGCTCGTTTCTTTTACACGCCGGCGGGGCTCTAAGTTGCGGTGGAATAGATCCTGTTTATACCGTTTACCAGCTTATTTAGGAACTATTTCACCGCAACTCAGAGGAAGACGGTTAAAGAGCACTCAGGCTCGGGGTCCAGGCGATGGTGGGAGTCGCGCCGTCGAGAACCTCGTTGATGGTGGCGGCCATGCCAGCGAGCAGGCTGTTCTCGCTTACGGTGAGCGTCTTGTAGCCGCCGGCACGCATAAGCTCGCGGATCACCACGGCGCCGGCCAGAATCACGCCCGCGCGCTTGGGCTGCACGCCCGGCAGCGCGGCGATGCCCTCCACGTCCAGCGTGGACATGCGCTCGATAGCGGCCGAAACCTGGTCCAGCGAAAGCTCGCGCAGGTGCACAAAGCTCGAGTCGTACGGCTCCAGTTCGTGGACCAGCGCCACGAGCGTGGTGACGGTACCGCCCACCGCAACGAGGCGCTCGGCGCGCTCAAAGTCGCTGGGCAGGCCCTCAAAATAGGTGGAGAACTGCTCGCCCGCCCATGCGCCAGCGGCGGCAAGCTCGCCGTCCGCAGGCGGCAACGCGGAGAAGAAGCGCTCCGTCACACGACGGCAGCCAATGTCCAGCGAACGCGTGCCCTCCAGCGCAAAGACCCCGCGCTCCGGAGCGTATACGCCCGTCGCGAGCTCCGTGGATCCGCCACCCGAATCGGCGACGATGATGCGCTCGCCTGCAAAGTCGTGCGCCACGCCAAAAAACGTCAGGCGCGCCTCGACCTCTCCCGGAATCACTTGCGGTTCGAGCCCCAGATCGCGCAGGCCGTCCAGCAGCAGTGCGGCGTTGGACGCATCGCGCGCGGCACTCGTGCACGTGGTACAGACGCACACGGCCCCAAAGGCACGCGCCTCGTCCACAAACATGCGGCATGCGGCGAGCACGCGCTCGACCGCCGCCTCGCAAAAGCGGCCCGTCGCGTCCACGCCTTCGCCCAGATCGGTAATCTCGGTATGCTTGGACGATCCCACGATCGCCCCGCCCTCGACCTGCGCTAGCACCAGTCGCGACGACACCGTTCCCAGGTCGATCGCGGCCACCTTATATCGTTTGCAATTTGTCATTGCGGGCTCCCCTCCGGGCGCTACTCGCCGTTGGACACGACCGTCTGGCCCTCGACGCCGTTAAATCCAAACAGCATGTCGAGCGCCTGGATGTACCACGGCGCGTCCCTACCGACTTCTTCGATTTCCTTGGCAACTTCGCTGGCCTTCTTGGCGTTCGACGACTTCTTTTCAGCCGACGACGAGTCCGAATCATCGTCCAAGCCCAAGACATCAATCCTAGTCTCGCCAGGCATCACCAAGCCCAGGTCCTCGGATGCCGCATCCTTGATACCCTCCTCCGAGAGCAGCTTGTCGACGCTTTTTTGCAGCTCATCATTGTATTGCTGGCGAATCTCGACCTGCTTGGCCAAGATGTCGCTCGAGCGTTTTGCCACGTACAGGTCGCGTACGGGAAAATACAGGCTTACGAGCGCCAGCGCCACCACGATACCGATAAACAGCGGACGCAGAGAGCCATGCGTAAAGTCATAGATCGCCTTGACTACCGCATTGTCGTTGGCGTAGCGCATAAAGTCCGAGCCCGAAAGACGGCTCGAAGGCCTGCTCGACCTGTCGTGCGTCTGGGCCGAGGGACGCGACGCATGTGTCGAACGTGCCGGGCGCACCGGTCCATCTGTCGAAGTATTCACTTGAGCATTGGGGCGCGAGGTACTTGTCGGGCGCTGCATGGAGCGGTCGGCGCCGGCGTAGGCGGACCCACCGAGCTGCACCGTGCGCGCACGGCGAGGCAACGGCTCACGCGAACCGGCGGAATAGTACCTGTTGTCGTAAATCTGATCCATGTGCGCCTTGTGCGGTTGAGGTTTGTTTGCGCTAAGTCCTTTAGTTATAGCACGAGCGCGCACACCGCCTTCGACAGCCTTTGCTCGACATAAAAAAGGCGCTGAGCCATATGGCCCAGCGCCCACAGCGCTTTGCGGCGTCCAGCCAAGGCGGGGGCGGAACCGAGTCAGCCTCCCCCTCGCCAAATTCGCCTGTTTAGCGAATGTTGTAGAACGCGGCCTTGCCGGCGTAGCGCGCACTGCCCTCGAGCTCGTCCTCGATGCGGATGAGCTGGTTGTACTTGGCGATGCGATCGCTGCGGCACGGGGCGCCCGACTTGATCTGGCCGGCGTTGACGCCCACGACCAGGTCGGCGATCGTGGAGTCCTCGGTCTCGCCGGAGCGGTGACTCACGATGCAGGCGTAGCCGGCCTCCTTGGCGGTCTCGATGGCCTCGAGCGACTCGGTGAGCGTACCGATCTGGTTGACCTTGACCAGGATCGCGTTGGCGGCACCAAGCTCGATGCCCTTCTTGAGGCGCTCGGTGTTGGTGACGAACAGGTCGTCGCCTACGAGCTGCACCTTATTGCCAATGCGGCGGGTAAGCTCGACCCAGCCGTCCCAGTCCTCCTCGGCCATGCCGTCCTCGATGGAGATGATGGGATAAGTGTCGACGAGCTTCTCCCAGTAATCGACCATCTGGGCGCTCGTGTACTCAACGCCCTCGCCCTTGAGCTCGTACATACCGGTCTCAGCGTTGTAGAACTCGGTCGAGGCCGGGTCCATGGCGTACATAAAGTCGACGCCGGGCTTAAAGCCAGCCTTCTCGACGGCCTTGGTGATGTACTCGAACGGCTCGGCATTGGTCTTAAGGTTGGGGGCAAAGCCGCCCTCGTCGCCCACGCCGCCGCCCAGGCCGGCCTCGTGCAGCACGCCCTTGAGGGTGTGGTAGACCTCGGCGCACCAACGCAGGCCCTCGGCAAAGCTCGGGGCGCCCACCGGCATGATCATAAACTCCTGGAAGTCAACGTTATTGTCGGCATGCACGCCGCCGTTGAGGATGTTCATCATGGGCGTGGGCAGCAGATGGGCGTTGACGCCGCCCAGGTACTGGTACAGTGACAGGCCCGCCGACTCGGCAGCGGCGCGGGCGACGGCCAGCGACACGCCCAGGATGGCGTTGGCACCGAGCTTGGTCTTGTTGGGGGTACCGTCCGCGGCAATCAGCGCGGCATCGACGGCGCGCTGATTGAAGGCGTCGAGGCCCACGACGGCGTTAGCGCACTCGTTGTTGACGTGCTCGACGGCCTGCAAAACACCCTTGCCCAGGTAGCGGCCCTTGTCGCCATCGCGCAGCTCGCAGGCCTCAAAGGCGCCGGTCGAAGCACCCGAAGGCACCATTGCGCGGCCAAAGCTGCCGTCCTCGAGCACGACCTCGACCTCGACGGTGGGATTGCCGCGGCTGTCGAGCACCTCGCGACCGTAGACGTCCAAAATATCGCTCATGTTGTCTCCCTCTCACTTGGAAACGGGTTGAATGCTTGGCGACGCGGCTTGCACGCTGTAGAGGCGCGCCTCCGTAAGTTAGCCATGTCGCACTTTTTGCATTATGCCCTAAGTTAGCCGAGGGATACACTTGATTTTCGAAAAATTTAGCGGGAACGATGAGGCGTGTCAGCCCGTCGTTCCCGCAGTCTTACTCCTCCGCCTTTGCGGCATCCCACAGGTCGTTGAGACCGTGGGTCGAAAGCTCGGCAAGATCCACGTGAGCATCGGCCGCCATCTGCTCCATCGCGGCCCAGCGACGGCGGAACTTTGCCGTGCTGGCACGAAGGGCGCTCTCGGCGTCAATGCCCTCCTTGCGCGCGACGTTGACCAAAGCAAAGAGCAGGTCGCCAAACTCCATTTCGCGCTCGGGCGAGCCAGGGGCCTCGGCCTCAAACTCGGCACGCTCCTCGGCAACCTCGTCCCACACATCCTGGACCGTCTCCCACTCAAAGCCCACGGCAGCCGCCTTGCGCGACACCTTCTGAGCCTGCATCAGCGCCGGCAGATGCGTGGGCACGCCGTCGAGCAGGCCCTCGGGCGCAGCCTCGCCTGCCGCCACGGCCTTGTCCTTGGCAGCCCTCTCGGCAAGCTTGACCTCGTCCCAAATCTTGAGTACCTCGTCGGAGCTGTCGGCATCCACATCGCCAAACACGTGCGGATGACGGCGAATGAGTTTGGCGTCGATATCGCGCGCCACGTCGGCCAGCGTAAACTCGCCGGCGTCCGCCGCAATCTGCGCGTGCAGTACGACCTGCATGAGCACGTCGCCCAGCTCCTCACGCAGGTGAACCGCGTCGTCCGCCTCGATGCAGTCGAGCGCCTCGTAGGCCTCCTCGATCATGTTCTTGCCAATGCTGCGGTGCGTCTGCTCGCGGTCCCACGGGCAGCCGTCGGGCTGACGCAAGCGCCAGACGGTCTGCACCAGATGTTGTAGCTCGGCCGACGCGTCGACCAGCGTGGACAAATCGCGCGAGCCCTCGGCATTTTGCTGAGCCATATGCTGTGCCACGGTTAGTCCTCCTCCATGATCACGTGGCGGAACGCACCGCCCTCGTAGACGCCGTAGCTGTGCGTGCCGTCCTTGGGGATGCTCACGCTGCCGGAGTTGAAGAGCCACAGACCAGGATGCTCCTCGCTCGCTTCGTTGACCTTGATGTGCGTGTGACCGTAGACGAGCGCGGAGCTCTCGGGCAGCGCGGGCGCGTGGTCGACGCTGTTGTGCATACCGGCGCCAAAAACGTGGCCGTGCGTCAGGAACAGCTCGCGGCCGTTCTCGTCGAATAACGTGGCATAGTCGGCCATGATGGGAAAGTCGAGCACCATCTGGTCGACCTCGGCGTCGCAGTTGCCGCGCACCGCGATGATGCGGTCGGCCAGGGCGTTGAGCAGCGGAATCACGCGCTTGGGAGCGTAGTCGCGCGGCAGGTCGTTACGCGGGCCGTGGTAGAGCAGGTCGCCCAGCAGCACAATGCGATCGGGCTGCTCGGACTCGATGGCGGCGCAAAGGCGTTCGGTCCAGTATGCCGAGCCGTGGATGTCAGAAGCGATGAGGTATTTCATGGGGAGATCCTTTCGAATGGGGTTGATGGGGGCTGAATACGGGGTCCGGCGGATGCGGAGCCCATCTACCGTGTTACTCGAATCGCAGCGCCGCGCTCTGAGCCGCCTGCATCACGCGTTGGAGCGGCACGCCATGTTCGCGGGCAAGACGGGCGCAATCCTCGTACTCGGGAGCCGCGCGCTCGCTGCCGTCGGGCAGGGTCGCCACCTTAACGGATACCTCGCCCCATGGCGTCGTTACGCGCTCAAAGCGGCGTGGCAGGCAAACGCGTTCCATCACCTGGCGACGAATGGCGTTGGTCGTGGTCTCCAAAAAGATAATCGTCTGCAAGCGCTCAATATCATCGTGCGAGCAGATTACCTGCAGCTGCCAGCCGGGGCGGCCCTTTTTGCAGTAAAGCGGCAACCAATGCACCTCGCGGGCGCCGGCCTTGCGCAGGCAATCGGCAGCGTAGGCAAGCACCTCGGGCGACGCATCATCGATGTCGCACTCCAGTTTGACGATAGTTTCGGGCGCATCAGTCTCGCGAGACAGCGGGGATGTGCTATCGCATTGCATACGGTCTGGATCCTTTCCGCGCGGGCTCGTTTTGTTCACCCAAACGCTAGCACATCGCAGGCTGCGCGAGTGTGACGGCGCGTGATGAGCGCAATTTTCCTTGTCGACAAGAAACCGACACTCCACCGCCCCGGCCAAACATGTACATCAGCCTCCAAACATGTCATTATTTGCAGCTTTTGGAGGCTGATGTACATGTATTGGAGCAAGCGAGGCCGTGCAGCCTTTCCAATCGATTTCGAGCTCCGGCGTGCGCGGCGTGTTGAGAGCTGCGCCATTACAATGGAGCGGATTCGCCAAATGCAAAGGAGTCGCCATGCCCACCTGCCCGCTGGTCGATTGCCACACCCACACTTCGTTTTCGGATGGCCATGCCTCGTTTGAGGACAACGTTCGCGCCGCTGCTGCGGCCGGCTGCCGCGCTATGGTCTCGACCGACCATCTCACCCTGCCCGCCAGCATGGACGCCAACTGCGAAGTGCAAGTTGTCGAGGGCGACCTGACGGCACATCGCCTGGCATTTGAGGACGCCCGCAAGCTCGCCGCGCAGATCGCGCCGGAGCTCGAGCTTGTCTATGGCTTTGAATGCGACTGGTACGAAGGTTGCGATCCTTTGGTTGAGCGCTGGTCCGCGGGTGCCATAGTGCGCTTGGGCAGCGTGCATTGGATTGGCAACCCAGGCGATATCATGGCCGGCGCCGCGGGCACGGCGGGAACGGAAAACGTCGCTCGTCCCGATACACCCGATTCGCGCTGCGGTTGGATCGACGACGACACCAACCTGCACGTTTGGGAAAACCTTGGCGTGCTCGGCGTGTGGGAGCGCTACGTCGACGACTGGTGCCGTGCTTGCGAAAGCTCACTCAACTTTGATGTGATGGCCCACCCCGACCTGATCATGCGCTTTTCGAAGGAAGGCTTTGCGCCCGACTTTGACCCCGCGCCGTTCTGGCAGCAGATGGCCGAGTGCGCCCACGACACGGGCCGCCGCGTTGAGGTCTCGACAGCCGCGCCGCGCAAGGGGCTCGACGATTACTACCCCACGACCGGCCTTTTGCGCTGCTTTGCCCACGCCGAGGTGCCGATCACTTTTGGCTCGGACGCACACCGCGCCTGCGACATCTGCTGGAACATCCGCGAGGCTCAGGCCCACGCCTACGACTGCGGCTACCGGGCCTTCGATATCCCCCACCTGTCTCTTATACACATCTCCGAGCCCACG
>UQSK01000040.1 GCA_900543605.1 uncultured Collinsella sp. | reverse complement strand
CTATTAAGTCGTCGGCAGCGTCAGATGTGTATAAGAGACAGGTCTCGGAATTGCACCGCTCGGCAGCATCGAGGTCAGTCGCGTTCACGATGCCTCAACCTGGCGTTATCGCATGAGCGACATCATCGACCAGCTCAACGAGGCGGGCACCGGTCTGCTCGTCACGGTTGACGAGGTGGACCCGACACTCAACGAGATGATTCAGCTCGCAGCGACGTATCAGCACTTTGTGACCGATGGGAAACGCGTCGCTCTGCTCATGGCGGGACTTCCCAACAACGTATCGACGCTACTGAACCACAAGACGGTCTCGTTCCTTCGCCGCGCCCAACAATATCATCTGGGCCGCATTGCCGACTATGACGTGCGCGAGGCCTTGATTCGCACAATCCAGGAAAACGATCGCCTGGCAGATGCTGAGGGAATCGATCGAGCCGTTCGCTCGATCTCTGGTTTTCCCTTCCTATTGCAACTCGTAGGCTACCGTGCCTGGGACCTCACAAGCGATTCGAAGGAAATCTCGTCACGCGACTTTGACCTGGGAATCAAAATCGCGCGCGACGAGATGGACGACCGAATCCTCGCGGCAACCTATCGGGAACTCACGGCAGAGGACAAGCGATTCCTCATCGCCATGCTCGATGACGAGGAAGAGTCCACCACCGCTGACCTTGTCGAGCGCCTTAAGCGTTCGCCGCAGCAGGTCTCCCGCTACCGACGCCGCATGATAGACGCCGGCATCATCGGGGAGCGAGGACGAGGGCTCGTCGCATTTGAATTGCCATTCTTCCGCGACTATCTCGCAGCTCAATGCGTGAAATAGGTATCAATGAGGCAAAGGGACTGTCCCTTTGCCTCATTGTCTATAGGTAGCGGCCAGTAACGCTCTTGGGGCAGGCCGCGATGTCCCCCGGCGTGCCGGCGCAGACGATTTGCCCGCCCGCATCGCCACCGCCCGGGCCCATGTCGATCACGTAATCGGCGTTACGGATAAGGTCGAGGTCGTGCTCGATCACGACAACCGTGGCGCCCTTGGCAACGAGGCCGTCAAACACGCTCAGCAACACCTGAACATCGAGCGGATGCAGGCCGATCGTGGGCTCGTCGAACACGAATACGGCGTCGTCCTGCACGCGGCCCATCTCGCTCGCGAGCTTAAGGCGTTGTGCCTCGCCGCCCGAAAGCGCCGGCGTGGGCTCACCGAGTGTGAGATAGCCCAAGCCCAGGTCGTGCAAGGTCTGCAAGCGCGCCTGGACTTTCTTAAGTCCCGCCGTGGCGTCGAGGGCCTCGTCCACACTCATGTCCATGAGCTGCGGCAACGTAAGCAGACTCCCGTCCTTGCCCTCGCGATGGATATGCGAAGCCGCGTCTGCATAACGTGAGCCGTGACATGCCGGGCAGACGATTTCGACATCGGGCAAAAACTGCACGTCGAGCGATATCGAGCCCGTGCCATCACACATAGGGCAGCGCAAGGCGCCGGTATTGTAGCTAAAGGCGCCCGCCTTGTAGCCGGCTGCCTTGGCCTCGGGCGTACGGGCGAAGGCGCGGCGCAGCTCATCATGGATGTCGGCATAGGTTGCCACCGTCGAGCGCACGTTGGCACCGATGGGCGTGGCGTCAATCAGGTTGGCACGCGCAATGCCCTCGGCATCGATCCAGCGCACGTGGCGTGGCAAGCGCTCGCCAGCTGCCTGCGCCTTAAGCGCCGGGATGAGCGTCTCGAGCACCAACGTCGTCTTGCCCGAACCCGAAACACCCGTAACCGCGACCAAGCGACCGCGCGGAATATCGACTTCGAGCGGCTTGACGGTATGGATGGTATCGGTCGCCATGCGGATATGGCCCTGGTCGAACATTTCATCGTCAGTCACCTGCGGACGCAAGCGCTTGGGCTCGGCGCGCAAAAACGGCGCGATACGGCTGTCCTGCGATTGCTCGACCTCGTCTACCGTACCAGCGGCGATTACGTTGCCGCCGCCTGCTCCGGCAACGGGGCCCATCTCGACCAGATAATCAGCCTCCGCCAGCACACGTGTATCGTGGTCGACAACAACCACGGTATTGCCGTCATCCACCAGGTCGCGCATTACGCCCACCAAGCCGTCGACATTGGCAGGATGCAAGCCGATCGAGGGCTCGTCCAGCACATAGAGCACGCCCGTCGATCGGTTGCGCACCACGCGGGCGAGTTGCACGCGCTGGCGCTCACCCGTGGAGAGCGTGGCACCGGCGCGATCGAGCGAAAGGTAATCGAGACCCAGGTCGACCAGACGACGAGCCGTGCTCAAAAACGAATCGCAGATATCCGTCGCCATGAGCCGCATCTCGGCCGGCAAGGATGCGGGCACCCCGCGCACCCACTCGATCGCATCACCAAGCGTCATAGCCGCGGCCTGAGCCAGATTGATACCGCGCACCTGGGGCTGGCGCGCAGCCTCGGAGAGACGCGTGCCGGCGCAGTCACGGCATGGTCCCTCGCGCAAAAAGCGAGCCACACGCTTAAGCCCCTTATCGTCCTTAACCTTGGCGAGCGCATTCTCAACGGTATAGACGGCGTTGTAATAGGTAAAGTCGAGCGGCGTGGCGCCCTCGCCGTTTTTGGGAACGTAGAGAATGTGCTTCTTAACCGCCGGGCCGTGAAACACGATGTCGCGCTCTTGAGGCGTGAGCTGGTTAAACGGCACGTCGGTGCGCACGCCCATCTCGCCGGCCACCTGCTTCATCAGGTCCCACATGAGCGTACCCCAGGGAAGCACCGCGCCTTCGTTGATGGTCTTTGACTCGTCGGGCACCAGGCTCGCCTCGTCTACCTCGCGCATGACACCGGTGCCGCCGCAGGTAGGGCACGCACCGTCGCTATTGAAAGCCAAATCCTCGGCACTCGGCGCGTAGAACTCGCGGCCGCATGTCGGACACGTGAGCGACAGGCCCGCAGCCACGTTAAGGCTCGGCTCCACACGCGCCCCGCAATGCGGGCACACGTGATGGGCGCAACGGCTAAAGAGTAGACGCAGGCTATTGTTGAGCTCGGTCATGGTACCAAAGGTCGAGCGCACGCCCGGTACGCTGGGGCGCTGATGTAATGCGAGCGCCGCTGGCACGTGCAGCACCTCGTCCACCTGGGCGTGCTCGGCCTGCGTCAGACGACGGCGGGTATAGGTGCTGAGCGCCTCCAGATAGCGGCGCGAGCCCTCGGCATAAAGAACCCCGAGTGCCAGCGAACTCTTGCCCGAACCCGACACGCCGGCAATGCCCACGAGCTTTCCCAGCGGAATATCGATATCGATGTCTTTGAGGTTATGGACGCGCGCGCCACGCACCTCGATAGCCTGCGGGTTCATCTTCTGTTCCGTCACCTTTATCACCCTACTCATGCCATATAACTCGATCGCGAATGTACGCGCCCAGCATGGGCACGGTAAACCGGACGAGGCCGTATCCGGCAGCCTCGATGACGCGCTCGCGAATCAGGCTTGCGCGATATTTACTCGCCCAGCTCTGAGTGCGATCACAGCGCTCAATGATGTCCGCCATGCGCGTCGGCTTGCCCCCGTCAGCCGCCATGGCCTCGATAAAGAGACGCTGCGGACTGCGCAACCCGTAATACAAGGGAGCGTCGACCGCTTCATAGAACTCAGAGACGGCATCGGCGTAGCCAGCCTCGACATCGCACACTTCAATGACCTGCGAGCCACGCCGGACAGTAGAGCGCCACATGTAATATCCCACCAGCTGAACCATATAGGGATGCCCCATGCTCTTGCGCGCCGCAAGGTCCGCCGTCTCCGCATCAACGTAAAGACCAGCGTCTTTGACCGTCTGGATATACGAATCGCGCACTTTGGGCAAAGAAATCGCCCCCAGCGTACGCTGCTGAGCACGCCGCAAAAACGTCACGCTCGGCTCTTCGAGCAAGTCATCAACCATACTGGGTAAGCCGGCGAACACCAGCGCAAGACCACGCTGGTCGCTATCGGACAAGCCCGTAGCATCTTGATCTCCGGGCACTTGCTGATAGAGAACGGCCAGCGCCGCCAGTTCCTCGATAGACGCAGATTGGGCCTCGTCAATCGCAAACAGTATGCCCTTGCCTGGACCGAGCTTCTTGAGGCGCTCGTTGACCAGCCCTCGCAACGTTTCGCCCTTTGCTCGCGCCGCCTCGACCGACATCCGGCCAAACGACGGACCGAGCTCCATTGACGTCACAACGGGTTTATTCGAGCGAAGCGCGTCGGCCAAGCGGTCGCATAAGCCAAGCGAAGCGAAATCGGAGACAACCGCCCATCCGCGCGCGCTGGCGAGACGCTGCAGCTCCCGTAGGAGAACCGTTTTGCCACAGCCGCGGTTTCCCGTAATGAGCATGAGCCTTCCGGGGGCACCGGCGCCGTTATCGAGCCCTTCCTCGAAATCTTCGATGACCGACTCACGACCGATGAGTATCGGAGGCCGCTTGCCTGCCGTTGGCTTAAAGGGATTCGGGTTCATGTCGGCCTCCTCGGATTGGCAAACCCTGGTAATAGTTATACCAACTTGTACCGAGTTATACCAATAGCATATGACAAAGGGGCTGTCCCTTTGTTACATGTGGCCGAAAAACTCCGCGTCTGCTGCTCGCCAGGGGCGAAAGGTGGTGGGATCGACCTTTACGTGCGCTGCGGCGGGGACGTCGCACCATTTGACCGTGTAACCGGCGCCGTGAGAGCAAAAGACCGAATCGGGCGTGTTGGGCAGATCGGCCTCTGGCTCATAGGCGGCAGTCTCGATGACGCGCTCGGCATCATGACAAGCCGCATAGCCGGCGAACTCCAGGTACAGATGTCCGCGACCGTTCGTGTAGGCAGCCACCTCCAGCGCGTAATCCTGCACCTCAGATGCCGGCACGCGACCCACAAGCTTCGCCCGGTCCCCCGCCATCGCCGGCGGCTCGTACTCGGCACCCATGCGCGTGGCATCCGAGAGCGCCCGGCCCACGCACTCCCCCGGCACCTCGAGCTCAAAGTGGTACCACGGCTCCAACAGCACCGCCGCGCCGGCCTCACGCGCCTGCATGAGCCCCTGGCGAATCGCGCGGTACGTGGCCTGGCGAAAGTCGCCGCCCTCGGTGTGTTTGGCATGCGCACGGCCGCCCGTGAGCGTAATGCGCACATCGGCGATGGGAGAGCCGGTCAGCACACCCAGGTGATCGCGCTCCATGGCGTTGGTGAGCGCCAGACGTTGCCAGTTAAGATCGAGCTCGTCGGTCGAGGTCACGGTGCCAAACTGCACGCCCGAACCCGCTGGCAACGGCTCCAGACGCAGATGCACCTCGGCATAGTGGCGCAGTGGCTCAAAGTGGCCCACGCCCTCGACCGGCTGCGAAATAGTCTCCTTATAGAGAATGCCGCCGGGCTCAAACTCGACCGCAAGGCCAAAACGATCGGCCAGCACGCGCTGCACGACCTCGAGTTGCACGGCGCCCATCAACTGCAGGTGAATCTGTTCCAGATGAGTATTCCAGCTTACGCCGAGCATGGGATCTTCGTCCGCCAGCTCAGTCAGCGCTTTGAACACCGCGTGGACATCGTGTTCGCCCGGAAGCACCGTATAGGTGAGGACCGGCGCAATGACAGGCGCATCGCCCGCGGGCTCCGCGCCCAGGGCGTCCCCCGGGCGAACGTGCGCAAGACCCGTCACGGCGCAAATACCGCCAGCAGCAACTTCTTGGGCAAGCTCATACTTCTCGCCGTTATAGATGCGTACCTGATCGACCTTCTGCTCCCATGCCTCGGCACCGGAACGTCCGGCAATCATCTGCTTGGCATGCAGCGTGCCGCCGGTCACCTTAACCCATGCCAAGCGCTCGCCGCGATCCCCGCGGCTGACACGATAGACGCGCGCGGCAAACTCCGGGAGCCACGCCTGTTCGCGCATCAGCGCGCATATACCATCCAGCAGCTCGTCCACACCTTGATCCCTGAGCGCCGAGCCGGCAAAACAGGGAAAGAGCTTGCGCTCGGCAACCATGCGCGACAGCGTTGCGACAGAAAGCTCACCCGCCTCAAGAAACTCCTCGAGCGCCGCCTCGTCTAACGCAGCAGCATCCTCCTGAACGGTGCCGCCCGCCAGCAGTTCGTTGGCATCCAGGCAGCCCTCGGAAAGACGCTGCCCGAGCTGTGCCAGCAAAACATCGCGGCCGGGATTCTCCAAATCGATCTTGTTGATGAAGATGAACGTCGGGATGTCATAGCGCGCAAGCAGGCGCCACAGGGTTTCGGTGTGCCCCTGTACGCCATCGTTGGCGCCTACCACCAGAATCGCGTAGTCCAGGGCACGCAGCGTGCGCTCCGCCTCGGCAGAAAAATCGACATGGCCGGGAGCGTCCACGAGCATAACGTGGGTGTCACCATGGTCGAGCACAGCCTGCGACGAGAAGATCGTGATACCGCGCTCACGCTCAATCTCGTTCGTATCCAGATGCGAGTCGCCATCGTCAACGCGGCCGCGTTTGCGAATGCGGCCCGCGTTAAACAGCATGGCCTCGGCCAGCGTGGTCTTGCCGGCATCGACATGCGCCAAGATTCCAACGACCGCTTGCTTCGACATGGCTCTCCTCTTATTGCAAGCCCATCGCACGCGGCAACGGGCACCCTCGTTCCACACTGGATGATACAATTTACGGGCCGGCGGGCGAAGCGGGCCCTATCCCCCGACCGAGCTCATCGCCCCGCGTTGCCGCGCGGCGATTTTCGTAGGTTCGCGCCTTGCGAAAGCCGGCTTTCAAAACAGCACAGCGAACGAAAATGACCCCGCCCAGGGCCATTTTCGTTCGCGCGAATTGTTGATACGCATCCCCACTCTTATGCCTCGCGCAGCCAATCAAACGCGACGCGCGGCGTACCGTCCGACACATATACGATACCGGCGCGCTTAAACCCGGCCTTGGCGATGGCGCCCTGCATGGGCAGGTTGTCTTGATGCGTGTCGATACGCAGGTGATCGGCGCGCTCCTTGGCAAAGGCAAACATCGCAGCCGCGATACCGTGCACGGTGCCGTCGGATGCCACGCGGTGCAGCACGGCGTACGGAGTGTCGCTATGCCATTGACCGTCCTCAATTACGTCATAGCACTCGTCCGGACCCGGTAAAAAGGCAAACGTCGCCACCACGCGACCGTCGACTTCGCACACATAGCTGCCACCAGCGGCGATATCGGCTGCCAGCTGCTCGGCAGAAGGCGTGCCCTCGGGCCACTGCGTGGCGTTGCCATGCGCGCGCATAAAGGCGCGGGCCGCGTCATAGATAGCCATGACGGCGGGAATGTCGGTATCGAGGGTTTTTCTGATCATCACGCGGCGACCTCACGTTTATTGGTATCACTTTGATTGGGCAATGATACCAGCGTTTGGAGAGGGGCACGAAGCAGATGGGGAGCAAAAAGCGAGCCGCTTGGTCAAAAGCCAAAAGCGAGTTTTTAGGCGCTGCCACGGGCGGCGATATGAGCGACCTGTTTGCGCGCGAGAATGAGCGCCGCGACGCCCTGGACGCCGAGCGCGATGAAGCCTGGCGCTACAAGTCGTGCGAACGCAAAAACCGTTACGACACGCGCGCCGAGGCCGAGGCCGTTATGGCCGACTGCGAAAACCGCGGGCGGCGTGGTTTGGCCTGCTACAAATGCGAATACTGCGGCGGCTGGCACCTGACGTCGCATCCTTGGAAATAGGCCTCGCATCGGCACGGCACTGACGGAGCGCCAACCATCGCGCGCAAGCTACGGGCGCGGCGGCACCAAAACATCGTAACGAACGGCCTTGCCCGCAAGTTGATAGCTCGGCTTAACTCCGGCAAGCAGCGGGCCCTTCACCGGCCGCTTGATAACGACCTTGCGCGGATGCACAGCAAGCGCCGCCTCGACCAGCGATTCCTCATCGGCACACGGCTGTTCCAAATGGTGCAGGAGTTGGAACTTCTTTTTCACCGCCGCACTCTTGGTGCGCTCGGGAAACATGGGATCCAGATACACCGCGTCGGGAGCGGCGAGCTCGCCCTGCCCGATCAGCTCAGCTGTATGGCGAAGGCCGGCAATGCTGTCCTCGCCCGCATGAAGGCGCATGCGAGCCACGGCAGCCGCAAGCACCTGATCATCCGCCGCGCGATCCAAGGCATCCTTGAGGAGCGCCGCGATCACGCAATCCTGCTCATACAGATCGACGGTAAAGCCCGCGGCCGCCAACAGCAGCGAATCCTCGCCAAAGCCTGCCGTGGCATCAATCGCCCATGGGCTCTCGATGCCTTTTGTGCGCGCAGCCTTTACCAGCAGCTCTTGCTGCAGACGGCCTTGCTTGAGTCGTGGCAGCATGCGGGCAAAATCGGCACGCAGCTCCATCGCGCCGTCGGTGAGCGTGAGGCCCTCGGACTTCCGCACGAGCTCGAGCCCCGCGGCCCGAGCAACAGAAAAGGGATCGACGACGCCCATGGACACTCCTTAACAAGCAAAACGAATACGCGGGGCGCCGTTTATGCCAGCACCCAACCGTCCGCTATTGTCCCACATGCGACATGGCCCACAGCATCGCAATGCAAAGCACCGCCATCAATCCCGTGCACACGGCAGCGATCACAGAATCGCCCATGCGCCTTCCCAACGACCGCGGCTCACGCACTTGCCCTGTTCCGTACATCATGGCTCCTCCTTGAGACCAGCTCCTTGTTACGGCCTCATCATCGCAGCGCCGCACATGGGCTGCCATCGATTTGGCTTACGTCCAGCTTTCCTTTTTGAAAGGTTGGACCGTACAGGCAAGAGACGCTTTCAAACGCATGCATCGTCCCGTTGAACTACAATGTGCTTCACGATATGTGCCGTAACCTGGGCGCGACAGATTCTCCGCGCCCGCATCGAAAGGACCAGCTATGAGCGCTGCTCGCAAGACACTCAAAATCCTTGCCCTGATTTATTTTGTTCTGGGCATCGCCAGCCTCGTCATCGGAATTGCCGGCATTGTTACCGGCAATTTTGGATCCGCTTACGGATCGAACGCCACACTCGCCGCTGTTGTGGTGATTGTTAAGGGCCTCGTCGACCTTGCCGCAGGCGTCGCCGGTATCAAGGGCGCCAACAAGCCTTCGCAGGTAGACGGCGCATTTAAGCTCGGTATCGTTGCCGCGGCAGCCACGCTCCTCCAAGCCGTGCTCACGCTTCCCGCACTCGGCGGCAGCTCCGTCAATATAATCGCCTTTGTCATCGTGGTCTACGACCTGTTCTTTGTTCAGCAGGCACACGCCGTTAAGGCCGAGAACAAGGACCGCCTGTAAGCGCCCGCTTCTCATAACCTCTGTTGCAACCAAGCAACTAAAAAGGGCCGATCGCGCATCTCCGCGGTCGGCCCTTTGCGTTTGCCTAGATAAAACCTACCAAAATAAACCTGTCCCTTTTTTGGCAGGTTAGTGGCGGTACTCGGCGATGATGAAGTCGATGTCGGTTTGAAGGGTGTCCAAATTTGCCAGGCGCTCTTTGTCGGCAGGGCGCGTGCGATAGTAGTACGGCGTCATCTGGAACACCGCCTCGATGTCGGCCTGCGTCTGGAGCGTAATATTCGCAGATACCCGGTGCGTTCCGACTAACTCGAGCTCGGTTGTCTTCGGCAGCTTCTCATCGTTAAGGTACGGCGTGTCGTAGAGCACCTCCTTGAGCCCAAACAGATGGCGTGCACCTGGCACGACGGTGTAGAGCGAGCCCTCGGGCGCCAGCACGCGAGAAAACTCACGCTCGTTAAAGGGAGCGAAGAGCTCGGTCACCATATCGAAGGCGCCATCGGCCACGGGGATATCCTTCATGTTGGCCACGAAGTAGGTCGCGTCGCCGCGCTTGGCGGCCAGGCGCACCATCTCCTTGCCCAGGTCGAAACCGTAAGCATCCACGCCCGGCACCGCGCCCATGGCGCTGGTGTAGTAGCCCTCGCCGCAGCAAATATCGAGCAAGGCCAGCGGCTTGTCCGACGTAGCTGCGCACCGCTGAGCTCGTTCGCGCACCAGCTCGACCATCGCATCGCGCAACGGCGCATAGTAACCGCGGTTCAGAAAGTCGCGACGGCTGCGTGCCTGCGACTTGGGATCGCCCATGGAGTCGCCGCTCTTGGACGAGCGCAGCAGATATAGATAGCCCTCGCGAGCACGGTCAAACCGGTGTCCGCCCGCGCATGCAGCGCCGCGTTCGTCATCCACCAACGGTTCATGGCAAACGGGACACAACAACATGGCAACTCCTTAGCGCGAACAACACAACACCCACCATTGTCGCACGCCTTCCCCACCTAGTCATTGGGGACGTTCTTAAACGACTAGTCAAAAGGGACACTCTTGCGTCACATAGGGACACTCCTTTTGGTCGGTGCCAAAGAGTGTCCCCAACGACTAGTCGTTTAAGAACGTCCCCAACGACTATAAGAACGTCCCCAATGACTAGTCGATTAGGAGTATCATCGTCTGCGCAAATAGGCACGAAAGAGCATATTAGAGATTGAGAGCGTATGGCTGACACCGTATCTAAGCACATTGACATGACCACCGGCTCGCTGTGGCGCAATATTCCCCTATTCGCCTTCCCCGTGGCCGCCACGAGCATCTTGGAGCAGCTGTCGAACCTCATCGCCACGGTCATCATCGGTAACTTCTCGGGCGACCAGGGAACCCTCGCCATGGCGGCGGTCGGCTCCAATGTTCCGCTTACCAGCCTTATGCTCAACCTGTTTATTGGCATGTCGCTTGGCTCCAACGTGGTCATCGCCAACGCTATCGGCCGCAACGATCAGAACATGGTCAAACGCGCCGTCCATACCTCGATTTTAATGGCGCTCGTGGGCTTTGTCGTCATCGCTCTGGGCGAGATCTTTGCCGAGCCCATGCTTGCCGCACTCAACGTGCCTGCCGAGACCATGCCGCTCGCCTCGCTCTACCTGCGCGTCTTTTTGCTCAGCCTGCCCTCGATCTTGCTCTACAACTTTGAGGCCGCAATCTTCCGCTCCGTCGGCATCACCCGCATGCCGCTGCAGGCGCTTGCCGTGTCCACCGTCCTCAACATTGGCCTGGACCTCATCTTTGTCCCCGTTCTCCACTGGGGCGTCGCGGGCGTCGCCATCGCCACCGCCATCGCCTACACAGTCAGCGCCGCTACGCTCTTTATCCGCCTGCTCAAGACCGACTCCGTCGTCCGTGTCACTCCGCGCGACCTGGCTATCGACCCCGTCGCCCTCAAGCGCATCGTCAAAATCGGCCTGCCCGCCGGCATCCAAAGCGCTGTCTTTGCCGTCGCCAACATCATCATCCAGTCCGCCATCAACAGCCTGGGCACCGAGGTCATGGCGGCCTCGAGTGCCGCCATGAGCCTGGAGTACGTGTGCTACAACCTGCTCAACAGCTTTAGTCAGGCCTGCACCACCTTTGTGGGACAAAATCACGGTGCTCGCCAGATCGACCGCTGCACCAAGACGCTCAAGGTCTGCCTGGTCGAAGGCGGTATCGTTGCACTCACCACGATCATCGTTATTGTCGGCCTGGGGCGCGAGATTTTGTCGCTCTTTAACAGCGACCCCAACATCGTCTCGATCGGCTATATCCGCGTATGTTCGATCTTCCCGGCGTACGCCTTTAGCATGTTCTACGAAAACATGTCCGGCTACCTGCGCGGCTTTGGCATCTCGCTCATGCCCGCCCTCATCACCATGATTTGCGTCTGCGGCATTCGCTTCTACTGGGTGTTCTGCGTGTTCCCGCACTTCCGCACCTTTGCGAACATCATGATGGTTTACCCCATCAGCCTGGGCACCACGGCGTTCTTTATGGTCGTGGCGGTATTACTCTGCCACCCGGCACGCACCTATCGCGCCACCAAAGCCAAAGCGACAGCCCGCTAAACGCCGCACTCAACGCCACGCCAGTCATTAATTGACAATATGCGAGCTCATATAGTCGATAAAGCGCCTCGTGGCGATGGGCATGGTGTCCCAGCTGCGCCAGGCGGCCACCACGTCGCGCGAGGGGGCATGCACGATGGGCCGCACACGAATATCGGCTCGCATGCCCTCCACAGTACGACGGTAGAGCATGCTCACGCCTAGGCCCTCCTCCACCATCGCCATGATGGTGTAGTCGTCGGTCACCTCGCTCGTCACGTGCGGCGACAGCCCATGCGCCGCAAATGCATCGAGCACCAGGCTCTGTTCGCCCTCATCCAGCAGTACAAACGGCTCGGACGCCAGGTCGGCGAGTGTCACCTTTTCCTTTGCCGCCAGCGGATGCGAGGCCGGCAACAATGCCACCAACTCGTCGTGATAGACCACGCGCTTCTCGAGCCCAGCGGTAAATCCGCGTGCCGTAAAGCAAAAATCAACCACGCCATCGTGCACCCACTGGGCGTTGCGCGTGTAATCGCCCTGCTTGAGGGTAAAGCGTACGCCCGGGTGCAGGGCTCCAAAATCGCGGATCACGCGCGGCAATACGGTTCGACTCACGTTGGTAAACGTCGCGATGCGAATATCAGTCGACGAAAGTCCCAGCAGCTCCTGGCGCTTGCCCTCGAGCTCGGCCTCGGCGGTCACAATCTGGCGCAGGTACGGCAGATATTGTTTACCGTCGCGCGTAAGCGAAACACCCTGCTTACCGCGCTCGATAAGCGTGGTGCCCAGCTCGCGCTCGAGCGCCTTGACGGCCTGGCTCACTGCACTTTGCGTATAGCCCAACTCGTCCGCCGCGCGTTTCAGGCTGCCGCAATCGACCACCATACAAACGATCTGATACCGCGATGCCATCGTGCCTCCACATCAATGCAGCCGTAAAACGTTTTGCCAGCGCTTTTTCTGCCAACATTAGCGTTTCTTAATCATACTGAAGATACATTCGCTTTACTACATCAATATCTGGGAGCAGAATCCTTTTTACGAAACCGTTCTGTAACAAAAGGAGTCCCATGGATCGCAAAAAAGCAATCGCGCTCTCATTTTCCGTTCCCGTCGCATGGGGCTTTTCGTATCCCCTCATGAAGATCGGTATGGACAGCATGAACGCCACGAGCATCGTCGCGCTACGCTGCATCATCGCCTTTGTGGTCTGCCTGCTGCTCTTCCACAAGCACGCGTTGCGCATCAACCGCGACCTTATGGTCCGTGCCGCCATCATCGGCGCCATTATGGCAACCGAGCTCACCTGCATGTGCCTGGGCTCCAGCCTCACCTCCGCCTCCACCGCCGGCTTTTTGCAGAGCCTGACGGTCGTGATCGTGCCGTTTGCCAACGCCGCCCTGCTGCGTCGCGCCCCCGAGCGCAAAGTGCTCGTCGGCACCGCCATCGTCACCTGCGGTATGTTGTTGCTCTCGGGCGCCGACTTTACCAGCCTGAATCCCGGCGCAACCATCATGCTGCTCTCCGCTTTTGTCTATGCCAGCCACATTATCGTGGCGAAGCACTTTGTCGAAGATGTCGATCCGCTTGCTCTGGGCGTTTGGCAGCTGGGCTTCGGCGGCTTGTTCTCGGGCATCGCCGCATGCGTCTTTGGCGGCTTCACCCTTCCCAGTACGCCCAGCGAGATCGTCGTTGTCGTCGCGCTCGCGCTCATCTGCTCTGCCTACGGCTTTATCACCCAGACGCTCGTGCAGCCCCACGTGCCCGCCGAGACCACTGGCTTCGCCTTCTCGCTCGAGCCGGTCTGCTCCGCCGTCTTTTCGTTCTTCTTGGTTGGCGAGGTCCTGAGCCCCATCGCCTTCTTTGGCGCCGCCCTCATCCTCACCGGCGTCATGGTGGCAACCGTCGAGCTTCCGCGCCTTCGCGCACATGGACAGGCTCGCATGGCAGGGGCGCCCGAGCGCGTCTCGTAGACCCCACTCTTCATACAGCCGCGGCATAAAGGCAACCGGTGCGCCTTTACAATAGATGCCAACAGAGCATCTGACGTAAAGGAGCCCCATGGACGCCGCAACTTGCGATCGCAACATAGCAACTTGGTTGGGCGATGCGCCGCAGCCGGTACGTGACACGACGAACCAGCTGCTCGAGCGCATCGCCCTTTTGCGTGCCGAGCAGACTATCTACCCGGCACAAGACGACATCCTCAATGCCCTCGCCTACACGCCGGCCGACCAGGTCAAAGTTGTCATCTTGGGTCAAGACCCCTATCACGGACCCAACCAGGCCATGGGGCTGTCGTTCTCGGTCCCCGCGACGCAAACCAAGTTGCCGCCGAGCCTGCGCAACATCTATAAGGAGCTCAAAGCCGATCTGAATTGCCCCATTCCCGCCACGGGAGACCTAACACCATGGGCACGACAGGGCGTCCTGCTCCTCAACACTACGCTCACCGTGCGCGAGCATGCCGCGAACTCGCACGCCAAGCTGGGCTGGAGCACCCTGACCGACTACATTATCGAACGCTGCTGCCAGCTGCCCCAGCCGATAGTCTTTTTGGCATGGGGTCGCTTTGCCCAGCAGATGGTCAAAGGCAAGCTCGTCGCAACTGGTGCGGGCAAGGCAACCGGCAAGTTCTGCCTGGCCTCTACGCACCCCTCGCCGCTTTCGGCCAACCGTGCCACGGCAGAACTCCCCGCCTTTATGGGGTCGAGCCCCTTCTCCGCTGCCAATCGGCTACTCGAACAGCACGGCTCGACCCCCGTCAACTGGACTTGCATCGGCTAAAAATCGATGCATCAAAAACGCGCCCGACGGCTTTCCATCGGGCGCGTTTCCTATTCGGGCCAAATAAATTGTGTGCGGCCGGCCTCGCCGCCATCGATCAACAGACTCTGTCCGGTCATAAACCGGTTAGTCACGCCCACAAAGTAGATCCACTCGGCGATCTCTTGGGCGGTGGCCCAGCGTTTAAGCGGCGTGAGCTCCATAATCTGGTTCCACAGGTGCTCGTCTTCCATCACGCAACGGTTGAGCGGCGTGATAACGCCGCCCGGGTCCACACTGTTGGCGATGGCCTGCGGTGCCAGGCGGTTTGCAAGGTTCTTGGTGTAGGCGATAACGCCGCCCTTGCTGGCGGCATAGGCGGGAAACTCCGATCCCGTATGTCCGCTCGCCGACCCCACATTGACCACGGATTTGATAGCCGGCGCCGGCTTGGCGGCAAGCCCCTCCCCCACAAAGGCGTAGCGCTCGGTCACATTGATGGTGCCACACAGGTTAGCGGCGATGTCGTCGGCCGAATCCTGCGTACCGGCAACGTTCACGATTACCTGGGGTTCAAGGTCGCCTGGAAACGAGTCCGGCTCGCGGACATCAACGATCAGATGGCGGTAGCGCTCGTGTTCGATCGCCGCCGGCAAAAGATCAAAGCCCACGACCTCGTGGCCCTCGTCCAAAAAGCGCTGCACGCACGCGGCTCCGATACCGCCCGAAGCGCCCGTGATCAAAACCCGCATACTTGCTCCTTAGGCGGTTGCGTGGCGCTCGAGGTACTCGGAGCCCACATTCTCGCGCTCCCAGCCGCGCACGACCTTGTAGCCCACGGGGCTCAGGAAGACCTCGCACAGCAGCTCGGCAACAGCGCCGGTCAGCGAGCACATAAGGACCTGTACCCAGGTCCAACCAAAGAACGTGTGGCTTACCACAATGGCAAAGACCAGGTTGTCGATAAACTGGCCAACACCCGTGGACACATAGGAGCGGAAGGCAAAGCTCGCAAAGTTATTCTTTTTGAGCATGCGGCCGAGCGACTGGTTGAGCGTGGAGTTAACCACAGCAGAAACGAGCATTGCCAGCGAAGAGCCCAGCACCACGTACCAGGTGCCGCCGATGGTGGCGTTAAGGGCGGTGTTGACCTCAATCATACCCGTGTCGTAGTAAGCGCCCCACATGCCGGGCGTGAGCGAGCATGCCCAAAAGCACAGGCTCACGGCAAGGTTGACCAGCAGCGCGAGGATAGAAATTTTGATGGATGCCTTGGCGCCAAAGCGCTTGCAGATCATGTCCTGGCACAAAAACGAGACCCAGCTCACCACAAAGCCGCAATCGAGTGCCAGATACGGCAGGCTGATAAGCTCTTTGTTGGCCAGCAGGTTCATCATGATGACGCTCACGAAAAACAGCGAAACCGTTGCCGCGGGAATGCTCCGCAACAGGACCTTGTAGTCCTCCATGACCTTCTTGATCATTATGTACTCCTTTGGTTTTAGGTTTAACGAGCAGGATATCGGACCCGAACTGCTCGGACGTCCCGGTCTTGAGACGACGGTGGGTATGATAGCCGCTCACACGGCATCAGGCAAGCAAACGGCGCGGCAGCCCCGCAGGGCCACCGCGCCGATGCGTTAAAACGCTACGTTGCCAAACTCCGACAGGATAAGGTCGGGGTCTGTCTCTTATACACATCTGACGCTGCCG
>UQSK01000039.1 GCA_900543605.1 uncultured Collinsella sp. | reverse complement strand
CGCCAAGGTCGCCTATGACGCTGCCGTCGCCGGTGTCGCCGATGCCCAGAAGCAGCTCGAGGCCGCCAACGAAGCCGTCGCCGATGCGAACCTCGATATCTTCAAGGCCAAGGCCGAGCTCGCCAGCGATGAGGCACTCAAGGCCGATCTTGAGGCTGTCGACCACAAGGCCTCTCTTGCCGCGGGCACGACGGGCAACGATAAGCTGGTCAAGCTGAACGCCGCCTACGCTCGCTATAAGGCTGCCGTCGATGCCGCCGCTGGTCTCAAGGCTGCTCTGAGCGATGCCGATGCCAAGCTGTCCGATGCCAACGACGCCTATGCCGCCGCGCTTGCCGAGCTTGGCGATGCCAAGGATGCCTTGGCTGCCGCTCAGGCCGAGTACGACAAGTATCATCCCAAGGCTGAGCCGCAGGCCAAGCCTCAGGCCAAGCCCCAGGTTACGCAGGCCGCCGCAAAGGCGTCTGCTGCCAAGAAGCAGACCACGTCGGGAGCACTTGCCCAGACCGGTGATGACTCCGCTCTTGCGGGCGAGGTGTTCGTCATCGGCGGTATCACCCTCGTGGCCGCTGGTGTGACGCTGAGCGATCGTCGTCGCAAGCAGATGTAGCGTTTCGAGCGTAGATTCTGCAACGAACTTCGGTTCATAGCAGGAACGCTTCGATAGCTTAACCGATAAGGCCGGCGCGCTGTTAAACGCAGCGCGCCGGCCTTTCTTTGTTTCGATATCAAAAAGCCCGGTCGGTAGCCTGGAAAGCTACCGACCGGGCAGGCCGTAGGCAATATGGTTGCTGTCGAGCAGCTGCTCAGCTTAGCCCAGCAGGCTTAAGCCCACGGAGACAAACGCCAAGATAACGCCGACGATGGACTCGCCGCCGAGCAGGCCGCTGGCGACAACCAGGCCCTGCTCCTGGAAGGCGGCGTCCTTGGCAGCCCTCTCGTCGTCAGAAAGACCAGCGGTGGCGTCGCGGTGGGCGGACCACTTGTCGTAGGCGAGCTTAACGCAGGAGCCCAGGAATGCCGTGAGTGACATGTAGAACGGCAGGTACACGCCCAGGCCGATCATCATGGCCGGAATGCCGAGCCAGTACATGACGATGCCGGCGATAAAGCCGCCAACGAACCACGGCACGCTCGGAATGCCCGAGACCATGGTGGCGACAACGCTTGCCTGCGCGGCAACAAAGCTCTTGTCGGGGCCAAAGGCGTCCGGGCCATAGGCGGTGACGAGCGCGACCATGACGGCTGCGGCGACCAGGGCGCCCACGATGCCGCCGATGGCTTGGCCGATCCACTGCGCACGCGGGTTGGTGCCCAGCACGGCGCCGGCCTTAAAGTCGTTCATGACGTCGCCCGCAAGGCCGCACGCCACGGCTACGATGCCGGCGATAAAGAACAACTTGACCTGAGCGATCTGAGCGAAGGCAGCCACGATGAGCATGACGATGAGGCCGAAGATCTCCATGGGGTCGATGCCCGTCTGGCCGCAGCTCTGTGCGCTCATGATGGTGGTGACAAAGGTGAACAGTGTCACGATGACGGCCGGAACGGGACCAAGGTCAAGCACGATGGCGACGATCACGGCGATGGCGGCAGCGCCCAGGCCGATGATGCCGGCGTCGAGCTTAAGGGAGCCCGAGATGAGCGACTGCTCGTCGGTGTCGGTGGAGCTGTCGGCGGCAAGACCGCGGACGATACCGGCGACCTGCGGCAGGATGTCCTTGAGGACGACGGCGATGCCAAAGCCCATCATGAGGCCCATACCCAGGGACTTAACAATGCCCTGCGCAGTCACAACGTCGAACAGACCGGCAGCGGTGCCGCCCACGATGATGCCAAAGTTGCCCAGCAGGGCGCCGGCAAACCAGAAAGCGACCGGGGCGAAGCCCACGAGGAAGCCGACGGAGAGCAGCATGGGCGAGTTGTAGATACCAAAGGTCACGCCGGGGATGTTGAGCGTGCATAGCATGCTGGGCACCACGCCCAGGGCGTCGCGCAGCACGCTATAGATGCCGGCGATGGCCATGGAACCAAAGAGCTGCTTGCCGGTTTTGCCACCGGCCTCGGTTGCGCGCAGGGTCTGAGCTGCGGCGTTGCCAGTGGGGAACTCAAGCGCGGCGTCTACGATAAAGTGACGGTGGATGAGCGCCGTGGCCAGCAGGCCCAGGATGGTGCCGGCGAGCGCCACGATAAACATGTCGAGCCAGCTGATCTGGTCGGCATAGCCCAGCATCCAGGCGCCCGGGATGGTAAACGCCAAGCCGCCGGCGACCATGGCGCCCGCGGACATGATGGTGTGGGTGACGTTTGCCTCGTTGAGACTGGCGTTGCCCATGAGTTTAAGGAAGAACAGCGAGATGACGGCAGCGAAGACGATCGGCCAGGGGAGTGCGCCCATCTTGAGGGCGGTGTAGGCCGAGCTTGCCGTGATAATCACGCAGCCAAGGACGCCGATGACGACGCCGCGCAGCGTGAGTTGCCCGCGCATCGAAGCGCGGTTCGAGGGATTGCTCATATAGAACTCCTTTGCGTATATCCGCTTCCCCCGGGAGCGCCGCTACGGATACGGCGCGGGAAGTCGGGTTACCAAGGGCCGCCGCGTGAGCTCGCAAACGACCGCGCACCAGTATAACCGCAAGCTAGTCATTTCGGGATGACTGGTTTAGGTAGGCGATATACTGCTGGGCAGACGAAAGGAGCGCCGACGATGCTTAATGGGTGCGCATACATATTGACGGTCGACGTGGGCAACACGTTCATTCGCTTTGGCCTGTTTGCCGAGGATTCGGCCGCGGCGCAGGAATGCCCGCTTGCGACGTGCGAGATCACGACGCCGCCGAGCATTACAGCCGACGAGGCGCGCATGAGGCTCGCGCAGGTCATGGGCGCGCTGGCGGCCGATGCGGGCATGCCCGGCGCGCTCGTTCCCGCGGCCGCAGTGCTGAGCTGCGTGGTGCCGGCGCTCGAACGCCCGTGGAAGGCGGCTCTTTCCCGTACCTGCACGGGGCGCGTGCTCACCGTGGGGCCGGGCCTCAAGACCGGCATGCCCGTGCACTACGACGATCCGGCCGAGATCGGCCCCGACCGCATCGCCGATGCCGTGGCGGCACGCGCCGTCTATGGCTCTCCCTGTATCGTGATCGACCTGGGTACAACGACCAATATCGAGGTCATCGACGCGCACGGTACCTTTGTGGGCGGCGTCATCGCGCCGGGTCTGGCGCTTGGCGCCCGCTCGCTTTCGGCTGCTGCGGCGCGCCTGCCGCAGGTCGAGCCCTCGGCACCCACGCATGTGATCGGTCGCAACACGCGTGAGGCCATGCGCTCGGGCGTGGTTCTGGGCGAGGTGGCACGCATCGACGGCATGCTCGACATGGTGCTCGCCGAGATGCGCGCGACCAAGGCCGCGGGGGAGGGCGATGTGCCCATCGTCATTACCGGCGACGATGCCAAGGCGCTTGCGGCACTGGTCGGCCATAGCCTGACGGTCGACGACGCGCTGACGTTGCGGGGTCTCGCCGAGCTCTACCACATCAACCAAAAGCCCCGTCGCGCGTAGCGATGGGGGTGATGGGACAAAAACGTCTCCGCCTTCCACCTGCTACAATGGGTCAAACTATTGCGATTTCGGAGGTGTCTGCCATGTCGGACGATCTTCATCAAACCGCGTCGGGCAAGCGCCGCGACGTTATTAGCTGGGACGAGTTCTTTATGAGCGTGGCCATCGCCGCGCAGCGCCGCAGCAAGGACCCCAACACGCAGGTGGGCGCGTGCATCGCCAACACCAACCACCGCATCCTTTCGGTGGGCTACAACGGTACGCCCTCGGCGCTCAACGACGACTTTTTCCCATGGGGCACGAGCGACGACCCGTTGCAGGATAAGCACAACTACGTGGTGCATGCCGAGGCCAACGCCGTGCTCAACTACCGCGGCTCGCTCAAAGACCTCGAGGGTTCCACGGTCTACGTCACGCTGTTCCCGTGCCACGACTGCGCCAAGATCCTGGCGCAGGTGGGCGTGGGCGAGGTCGTCTACCTGGACAATAAGTATGCCGACACCGATGACGGCCGTATCAGTCGCCGCATTCTCGACTCCTGCGGCATCAGCTACCGCCAGGTCATCGTCGATGTTCAGATCGGCACCGAGGGGCAGGCTCAGCAGTAGCGCGTGGCAACGCTAGCTGGCAACAAAAGGCAGCTAAAAGAGCCCCGTCCCAAATTGACTACTCGTGAAAGTCACGTCTGCGCGCATGGACGGCTCGTGAGCGGGTACATGGCTGTAGTAACATAGCTTCTGTCCGCGGGCGCGCCCGCGTAATTGTGAGAAAGGAGCCCCTGTGGCTGTTAACGAAGAGCTGCTTAAGAAGGTTCTTGAAGAGATTCGCCCCAACCTGCAGGCCGACGGCGGCGATATGGAGTATGTGGGCGTTGACGACGAGGGCGTCGTCAAACTGGAGCTGCAGGGCGCTTGCGCCGGCTGCCCCATGAGCTCGCTGACCCTGTCCATGGGTATTGAGCGTATCCTGAAGGAGCATGTGCCCGGCGTTACCCGCGTTGAGCAGGTCAATGCTTCCGGCGAGGCCGAGGACCTGTACGACGAGTACGTGCCGTTCTAAGATGCGAAAGCTCCTGACGGCATACTCCGCATAGATGTTACGCCCAAATATGCGGCTGCGAGCGCAAGGCCCGCGGCCGCATTTGTATGTAGGGAGTAGGAGGGTCGACATGCTCAACGACTTCTACCATATGCTTGATCCCGTCGCGATTTCGGCGGGGCCTATCACGATTTACTGGTATGGTCTGGCCTATGTGGTCGGCGCCCTGCTCACGGCGGTTGTCATGTACCGCACGCAGCGTCGCTGGGGTTTTAACATCACGATTGATGACCTGACGAGTGTCGTGGTCGGCGTGGTCTTTGGCCTTATCATTGGCGCCCGCCTGTTCTACGTCATTTTCTACGGCGACGGCTACTACTGGACGCATCCGCTCGAGATCTTTGCCACCAACGAGGGCGGCATGAGTTTTCATGGTGGCCTGGTGGGCGGCATCATCGGCGGCGTGCTCGTGTGCCGCATGTACAAGCTCGATGCGTGGACTTTGGCAGACCTCGCGGTCATCGGTGCTCCGCTGGCCCTGTGCCTGGGCCGCTGCGCCAACTTTGTCAACGGCGAGCTGTGGGGCAAGCCGACCGATCTGCCCTGGGGCGTGATCTTTGGCGGCACCGCGGGCGATATGCCGCGTCATCCCTCCCAGCTCTACGAGGCATTTCTCGAGGGCATTGTGCTCTTCTGCATTCTGCAGGTGCTCAGCCGCAAAAAACCGCTGCTGCCCCAGGGCACGTTTATGGGCGTGTTTGTGATGGGTTACGGCATCGTCCGCTTCCTCGTTGAGTTTGTGCGCGTGCCCGATGCCCAGCTGGGCTATCTGCTGGGCGGCGTCATCACCATGGGTCAGCTGTTGAGCCTGCCACTCGTGATTGCGGGCCTGGCGCTCGTCGTCTTTGCCCTCCGCCGCAACCGTCCCCAGCGCATCTACCTCGACGCCTAATCACCACAAAGGGGACAGGCACCTTTGTGGTGATCTTGCCGAGTTTGATAGGTTTCTAGAAAGGCTTTCGGACTGTGAAGGATTCCGACCTCTCCACAACGGCTGCGCGCGACGCTGCCCGCATCGTCTGGTTTAAGCGCTACCCCGCCAAGCAGACGCTCATCGCATTTTTGCTCGCGCTGTTGGCAACCACGGCGTTTTCCATCGATCCCGCCCCGGTGTCGAGCAACGCAGTCTTGGCGATTGACCCCAAAGCCTCGGGCATGCTGTACGTGTGCTACGAGGTGCTCCTCTCGTTTGCCGGCCATACCGACGCGGTCATGCTGCTTGCACTCGCCTGCCTGCTCACCTTGCCGTTTCGCTACGTGTTCTTTGGCCGTGGCGACACCTGGCGTCCATCGATCATTCTGCCGTCGCTGTTCTTCGCCATCTGCATGGTGTTCGGCCGCAGCTACGACCTCACCGATTCGGCCGAGATTGTCCTTGGAGACAAAGCCCGCATCATCTGCGCCTGGATTGGCGGCGCGGGCTGGATGCTCTTGGCGGTCGTTGCCTTCTACCTTGCCTTTGAGTGTCTAGATTGGCTGAGCTCTCGGCGCATTCCGTTTTCCGAAGCGCACTTTGGTCGCATATGGCGTGTGGCTCACGCCGTGCTCTCGGTCCATCCCTTTGCCGGGCCCTTCCTGGTGCTTATGGTCGCCTGGGCGCCCACGCTCATCGCTTCGCTGCCCGGCCTTTTTATGGGAGATACGGGTGCGCAGATTCGCCAGTGGTTCAACTACCCCAACGGTACGAGTGACTACCTGCGCCTGCTCAATCCCAACGTGTTGCTCAACGGACATCACCCCGTGGTGCACACGGCTATCATCGGTTCGTGCGTCCAGCTGGGGCTTTCACTGTTCAACAGCGCCAACGCAGGTCTTGCCATCTACACCTGCGCTCAGTTCATCATTACGGCCGCCTGCATGGCCTATTCCATCTCGTCGCTGCGCAAGCTGGGCGTGAGCCTGCCGGTCCGCGGCGTGATCTTGCTGTTCTTTGTGTTTATGCCCATGTTCTCCAACTACGCGGCCCTGCTTACCAAAGATGTGCTGTTTGCCGACGCGTTTTTGGTGCTGTTGGTGCAGACCGTGAAGCTCGTGGCATGCGGCCTGCCCCGTCGCGATGCCAATGCCGAGCGTGCGGGCGAACAGAGGCCCGTGCTCTTTGCGCGCCATGACTGGCTGCTGCTTGCTCTAGGCGCCACGGGTTCCACGTTTCTGCGCAACGGCGGCCTGGTGTTTCCCCTGGCGGCATGCGTAATCGCGGCGGCGTTTTGCGCATGGGATGCGTATGTGGCTCGTCGTGCAGCCAAGCAGGCTGGTGCTGCGCTTTCGGGCGCCATCCCGCGTTTCCGCTGGGTGGGAGTTCTTGCGGTGCTTGCACTCTGCCTTGCCTCTAATATGTACTTCACCAAGGTCTTTATGCCGGCGCACGACATCACGCCTGGTTCCAAGCGCGAAATCCTCTCGATTCCGTTCCAGCAGACGGCTCGTTTCGTCCAAAAGCACGACGGCCTCAACTCGGGCGTCAACCCCACGGTTAAGGAGGACGGCACCATCGTGGAGGCTCCATGCGACGGCTTGGTGACCGACGAAGAGCGTGCCGTGATCGACCGTGTGCTCAAGTACGAGAATCTGGGCCGCCGTTACAACCCGGATAAGTCGGACGCCGTCAAAAATTGCTTTAACGAATACGCCTCGCAGGAGGACATCAAGGCTTATTTTGAGGCGTGGGCTCAGATGTTCAAAAAGGATCCCGAGTGCTATATCTCGGCGCTCATCAATAACTACTACGGCTACTTTTATCCGAGTGCCCGCGATGCGTGGGTTTACAGCACGGCGCGCAGTGCCGAGATTATGGCGAAGCCCGATAACCTCAAGTACTTCGACTTCCATCCGGTCGATAGCAAGGTTGTGCGCTGGTGCGACCACCTGATCAACCTGTACCGCGTGGCGGTGCAGCGCATCCCGTTTATCTCGCTCACCATGAGCTCGGCCACCTATGTGTGGATCATGATCGCCGTGGTGGTCTACCTGCTGCGTCGTCATTCATGGCGTGCGCTGGCGATCTCGGTGCCGCTGTTGGGCGTGCTCGCCGTGTGCCTGATTGGCCCGTGCAACGGCTCGACTTACATGCGCTACCTGTATCCGGTCATCGCCTGCATGCCCTTCGCCATCGGCGCCACCGTCACCCGCAGTGACTTCCTCTGGTTCTAACTTGGTGCATTGAGGCCAGGTTTCTTTGCACCAAAGGGTGACATCATCACGACGCCTTCATTTTGGGGTTTATCTCGCAGGCCAGTAGGTATATCATAACGACGTTTGTTTATATTGCCCGAGCATTCACGCTGGGCTTTAGGTCGAAACCGATAGGAGACACGTATGTCCGGACACTCTAAGTGGGCCACAACCAAGCATCGTAAGGGCGCGCAGGACGCCAAGCGTTCCGCCCTCTTCTCCAAGCTCAGCCGCAACATCACCGTTGCTGCCCGTCTCGGCGGCGACCCGCTGCCCGAGAACAACGCCAGCCTCGCCGCTGCCGTCGCCAAGGCCAAGGCTCAGTCCATGCCCAAGGACAAGATCAAGTCCGCTATCGACAAGGCATTTGGTTCGGGTGCTGACGCTGCCGTCTACGAGAACATCGTGTACGAGGGCTACGGTCCCGCCGGTGTCGCCGTCTACGTTGACTGCCTGACCGACAACCGCAACCGCACCGCCGCCGATGTCCGTTCCGCCTTCTCCCACGCTGGTGGTAACCTGGGCACCTCGGGCTCCGTTGCCTTCCAGTTTGAGCGCAAGGGCCAGATCGTCGTCGCCAAGGAGATCCTGGACGAGAACGCCAAGAAGGAGACCATGATCGCCAACGGTGCTGCCGGTGACGAGGATGAGTTCATGATGGCCATCGCCGAGGCCGGTGGCGAGGACTACGAGGACGCCGGCGAGGAGTGGATCGTCTGGACTGCTGCCAACGACGTTATGGCTGTCTCCAAGGCACTCGAGGAGCAGGGCGTCCAGGTCAAGGGCTCCGAGACCACCATGGTCCCGACCACCCCGACCGAGGTTTCTGGCGCCGACGCCAAGAAGGTTCAGCGTCTCATCGACCGTCTTGAGGAGCTCGACGACGTCCAGGACGTCTACAGCACCATGGACATGACCGACGAGGTCATCGCTGCCCTCGAGGAGGAGTAGCGCCCGCACGGATTGAGCCGTGCATATCTGGGCATAATGAAGCGAGCATGCAAGCCTCGTGGAATAGATGAGCCGGATCCGCGTGCGTAGAGCACCGGACCCGGCTCTTTTATAATGATGCGAACCGTTTTGCATTTCGAGAGCCGAGATTTGAAGGGAGCGCCACGTGCGCGTACTCAAACGAGCCCTAGCGATCGTGTATCTTGCCGCCGCCATCGTTGCGCTGGGTACGCTTGTCTGCCAGTTTTGGGGGCCGTATACGTATCGCTTTATGCTGCTGATGCGCGACCCCATGCCGCGCATTGTCGTGACGGCATGCGGCGGAGTTGTGGCGATCGGCGTGCTGGTAAGCTTCTTCCGCCTGATGTTTGCTCGTCGCGAGCCGTCCTGCGTGCATCCGGCGGGGGAGCGCAATATCGAGGTCACGCTCGCGGCGCTTTCTTCGTGTGCCAGGGCTGCTGCCGAGCGTGACGACCGCGTGATGGTCGAGCATGTCGAGGCCCGCGTCCAAGGCTCCGACGATTCGCACGTCCGATTTAAGGTCGAGGCTATCGCGCTTGACGATAAGGACGTGGCATCTCTGGCTACCGCGATGCAGCAGCGCATCGAGGAAGCCTGCGACACCATGCTCGGCACGCCGGGTACGACCACGCGCGTCCGTTTTTTGCCGTCCAAGACTACCGTCCAGACCGTGGAGGTTTCCGGTGAGTGATACCAATCAAGATAAGACCGCTCGTACGCCGCGCCTGACGATTGACCAGAGCGCCACGCCGGCGAGCGAACCTGTTGATTCCAAAGCAGAGGCAACTGAGTTACAAGACGCGGCAGCCGCGGATTTTGACGAGGCTATGGGTCTCATCAAGGGTACGGGCGCTGCCATCTGGAGCTATGCTGTGCGTCATCCCAACACCACGCTCGGCGCCGTCGCGGGCTTTATCCTCGCCGTGTTGGTGCTCACGTTGGGCCTGTGGGACACGCTCGTCATTGCATTCTTCGTGTTGATCGGCGCTGTGATCGGCCAAATTCGCGACGGCGAGAACGGGATCGTCAATTTCTTCGGCCGTCTGTTTAGCGGCCGCTAATATGTATTCGACTGTCGCATCCGCGGCAGGCATAAGGAGGAACCATGGCTTTTAATACGAAGGTCGATGTGGCCGATACCGAGCTCGAGGAGAACGAGGCGGCCGTCGCCGAAGCCGAGGATGTGACGCTCGAGTATGAGGCGCTCGTCGAGGCCGAGTCCGCCGATGACGCGGACGAGGATGATGAGGAAACAGACGAGTCCGAGGACTCGCTGACCTATTCCAACGGTGTGATCGAGAAGATCGTTGCCATGGCCACCCGCGAGGTTCCGCACGTTCTGGGCATGAAGGGTAACCTCATGCACTTTGTGCAGGAGCAGTTTGGTGCCGAGAATCTGACCAAGGGCGTGACGGTCGAGGTCACCGATGACAATCGCGTGGTCGTCAACATCTCCGTCATCATCGAGTACGGAGCCTATGCGCCCGCGATCTTCGACGATGTCAAGGCACGTGTCACTGAGCGCCTTGCCGCGATGACCGGCCTTGAGGTGGCGGGTGTCAACCTGCGCATCGAGGACGTCATCACCCCCGAGGAGTACGAGCACCGCACCAGCCAGCACGAATAACCTTCCAAAAAGGGACAGGTTTGTTTTGGCAGGTTTTATCTGCGAAAACATTAAACGGCCGACCGCGCAAGCAAAAGCGTGGCCGGCCGTTATTTGTATGCCCCCCGATGTAGGCATACCGCTCGTCTAACTAGGGGTTGCAATCGTCGCGTTCCGCGTTACCCTAATGGGCGCATTGTTTCCAAATTGTTAACGAGGGGTTGCCGTAATGGCCGACGAGCACGAAACAGAAAGCAAGGCATGGGCGATTGAGGCCGCCGCGGCAGAGGCGGCATCGCGTGCTGCCGAGGAGATGCATCGTCCTCCCGTGGTGCCGATGGAGCGCGTGGTTGATCGCACCGATATCGAGCGCGGCGAGCGTGCCGGTCAAAAGCGCAGCCAGGAGCCGGGCTTCCCGCGCTTTTTTGCCGAGCTCAATCTGGGCCTGATTCTTACGGCCTTTGCCATCGTTGCGTTTAAAACCCCTAATCACTTTGCTTTTGGCGGCACCTCGGGCGTGTCGGTCATTCTGTCCACGCTGTTCCCGACCCTGCCCGTCGGCGTCTTTATGTGGATCATTAACGCGGTTCTCGTCGTTTTGGGCTTTATCTTTTTGGAGCGCAAGGCAATCCTGTGGAGCGTCTTCGCCTCGTTTGCGCTGTCCGCCTATGTTTCGCTGTTTGAGCTCTTTATTCCGACCGATGTCTCTCTGACGGGTGATATGTGGCTCGACCTGTGCTTTGCCGTGATTCTGCCGGCGCTCGGCAGTGCCATCGTCTTTGATATCGGCGCCTCGACGGGTGGCACGGACATTCTTGCCATGATCCTCAAGCGCCGCACGACGCTCGAGATTGGTCGCGCACTGCTGCTGGTCGATATCGGCATCGTGACCATCGCGGCCTTTTTGTATGGCCCGCGTGTCGGTCTGTATTGCGTGCTCGGTCTGTTTGCAAAGACGCTCGTGGTCGACAAGGCCATTGAGAGCATTCACCTGCGCAAAGTCTGCACGGTCATTTGCTCCGAGCCCCTTAAGGTCGAGGAGTTTATCGTCAAGCATCTCAACCGCACGGCGACCATCAGTCGCGGCTACGGTGCTTTCTCGGGCAAGTGCGTGACGGTGATCATGAGCGTGCTGAGCCGTCGCGAGGCCGTGCAACTACGCCGCTATGCGCGCGAAGTCGATCCGGGTGCTTTTATCACGATTGTCGACAGCTCCGAGATCGTCGGCAAGGGCTTCCGCGGAACGAACTAGCGCGGACACACTCATCAAACAATCGAAAAGCGCCTCGCGCGTTGCAAATACGTCATCTAAGAGCATTTGTCCTCACATTGGGTGATAATGATGCCAAAGACATCGTTTGCGATCCAAGTGATTCGTTCAAGATACGAAGGGATGATTCTATGTTCTGCTCGCAGTGTGGCGCCCCCATGGGCGATAACGACAAGTTCTGCGGCGTGTGTGGTGCTCCTAATGCCGGTGCCGCTGGCCCCGCTCCCCAGGGACAGCCTCAGCCCCAGCAGTTTGTTCCGCAGCCGCCCGTGGCGAATGCGCCAAAGGGCTGTGTGGCTCAGGCGTTCCAAGATATGACCAAGACTCCGGGCGTGCTTCAGCGTGTATGCCAAATCGCGTTTTTGCCGGCGCTGATTTGCGTTGTGTCGGTGCTCGTGTTGTTTATTCCCGTTATTGGCGGCATTGCGGCTGCCATCGGCTTTTTGGCAGCTTGCATTGCGAGCGTGTGCGGTTCCGGCTTTGGTATTGAGTGGGGCCGTGATCTTTCGCTCAAGGTCGATGACGGCATGGACCGTCCACTCATGCGTTCCACGTCGTTTGGTCTCGGAGTCTTTTCGAGCGTTATTTCGGTCGTGCTCGAGGTTATCGCTGCCATTCCCGTTATCGGTGTAGTGCTTTCGCTGGTGGAGGGCGTGGTAATTGGCGCCGCGGGCTCGTATTCTTATTACGGCTCTTATGCGCTCGAGGCTGCGCTGTTCGGTTCGCTCGGCCTGCTTGTCCTGGCGCTAATTGCCTCGGCGATTCTGGGCGTCTTCTTTAAGATGTTCGCCGACATCGCCGTGATGCACTTTGCGGTGACCGGTCGCGTCGAGAGCGCGTTTTCGCTCGATAAGGTCTGGGCGGCGTTTAAGCACAACAAGACCAAGCTGTTCTGTGCTTCGTTCCTTCCCGAGTTTTTGACGGGCCTGGTCGCCAACGTTGTCACATGGATCTTGACGGTCGTCTTTGGCGCCATTGCCTCTGTCGGTATGTATAGCTACTACTATCGTCCTACGGGTATTGAGGCAATTGTTACCGGCGGTGGCGTCACGCTCGCGCTGTTCTTGGTGCTGGTCGCTTTCGTCACCGTATTTCTTACGGTCTTTGGCAAGATGCTCAAGCACCGTGCCGTTGGCTATTGGGCCGCACGCTATGCAAGCGAGTGGGCCGATGAGGATAAGGACGACGTCCTGACTTTTGTGTTGCCCTTCGAGAAGAAGTCCGCTGCTTCGGGTTGCAATGCTCCGGATGCTTCGCCGGCACCCGCTCCCGCGACCGAGTCCGAGCCTGAGCCGGCACCTGCACCTGAGCCGGCGTCCGAGCCAAGCTCCGACGAGGAGCCTCAGGACGAGTAGCCACGCCGCCTGCTATTTGGGGACGGGCTAGAAATAGCGCTTGACAAATGAGCGGGGGCGGACGTGTCGAAACGTCCGCCCCCGCTTTGACATCGCGATGTGGCTATGACTGCGAGATGCCAGCGAATCGATTACTCGTCGTGCTTATCCTCGTGACGAGCGGCGGCGCGGGCTTCGTGGATGCCCTTGATTGCGGCATGGCGAGCCGTGCGGGCATCATGGATGGCGTCGCGAGCCTCGGCGGTCGTCGCCTTGGCAGAGCGCAACTTGGCGGCCAGATCGGGGTTGGTTTCGGCGACCGCGGTAATCGCGGGGCCGTCGAGCTCCTCTTGCGTGGGCTCGGCCAAAAAGTCGATAGCATACTGGGCGGCCACCATGGAGCCCTTTGCCAGCACGGTCTCGTCGATCTTGTAGAAGCAGGAATGCTGGGCGTACGTGGCGCCAATCTTGGGGTTGCGCGTACCTACAAAGGCGAGCACGCCCGGTACGCGGCGCAGGTACTCCGAAAAATCCTCGCCCGAAAGCGTGCCGCGGTAATGGCCTTGACCGGTGGGACCCAGGCATTTGATTACAGCCTGACGGCAGCGCTCGCTCGAGGCGGCGTCGTTTTCGACCTTGTAGTTGGCGATGGTGTAGTCGGTGAGTTCGGCCTCGGCGCCTAGTGCCGCTGCGGTGTGCTCAACGATGCGGCGCATGAGCTCGGGCATCTCCTCATGCGTCTTGTCGCCATAGGTGCGCACCGTGCCGGCGAGGTACGCCGTGCCGGCGATAACGTTGCGCGCGGTGCCGCCGTGCAGTTCGCCGACGGTGATGACGGCGGGTTCGTAGGGGCTAATCTCGCGCGAGACGATGGTCTGCAGGGCGTTGACGATCTCTGCCGCCACCATAACGGCGTCGTGGCCGCGCTGGGGCATGGCGCCATGGCACGAGGTGCCGCGGACGTCGATGCGGAACCAGTCGGTGTTTGCCATGCGCGGACCGGGCTCGCAGCTCACGGTGCCGGCGTCGACCTCGCTCCAGATGTGCGCGGCATAGGCGCCGTCGACGCCATCGAGTACGCCCGTGCCGATCATGAGCTTGGCGCCCTGGCCGTTTTCCTCGCTGGGCTGGAATACGATGCGAATCTCGCCGTGGATGTCATCGGTCATGTGGCGCAGAATCTGCAGCGTGCCGAGCATCATGGCGATATGGCAGTCGTGGCCGCAGGCGTGCATGCAGCCCTCATTGACGCTGGCGAACTCCTCGCCGGTCTGCTCAGTGACGGGCAGGGCGTCGATGTCGGCGCGCAGCAGGATGCGGCGGCGCGGCGTGCCGTCCTCGCGGTAGGCATCGGGCGCGGTACCGCGAAGCGTCGCTACCAGGCCCGTTTTGAGCGGGCGCTCGTAGGGGATATTCATGGCGTCGAGCTGGTTGGCGATGTCGGAAGTCGTGCGCTCCTCGGCAAGGCTCAGCTCCGGGTGCTTATGGAAGTGCCGGCGCTGCTTGATGATATAGGGTTCAAACTCGGCGGCGATATCCTGGATGGCCGCGGTGACGTCGTCTGCCGCGCGAACCTCGGTTGCCGCCATAATTTGCTGTGCCTTGGTCTTCGTCATGGTCGATTTGCTCCTTGCTGGGTTGATCGCAAAATCGTACAGGCTCTCTTCAGTATGCCACCTGCCGCTAGGGCTGGTAAAGTTGCCGTTTGCCGCTTGGGGTTTTGTAACAAGAGTGGGGGAGTACACTCGGGGGTGTTGAATTTCCTGCCAGAAATGGGGATGCCCATGCAACATATCGATCGGATTATCCGCTCCAAGAACGTCTTTACCGCCCAAGACGGCATCGATACCGCCCGCGAGCTGGCGATCGCCATCGCGGGTGATCGTATCGTTGCAGTCGGCGCGCCCGATGACGTGATCGCCGCCGCACCTGCCGCCACGCCGGTTATCGACTACGGCGAGCAGTTTGTCTGCCCCGGTTTCCATGATGCGCACCTGCACTTCTTCCATACCTCGGTTGGTTCCTCGCCGTACATGCTCATGGATATGGGCACGTCAGAGGCGGCGCTGGTGCAGCATGCGCTCGAGTTTTCCCAAGGCTTGCCCGATGACGCCTGGGTCGTGACCCAGGGTTGGCGCGATTACCGTTGGGATCCGCCCGAGCACCCTACCAAGGCCTCCCTCGACGCCGCCTTCCCCGGTCGCCCCTGTGTTATGTATTCGGGCGATGGGCATACGCTGTGGCTCAACAGCCGCGCGCTCGAGGCGCTCGGCGTGACGCGTGACAGCGAGCCTCCGGCGGGTGGCAGTTACGACAAGGATGCAAATGGCGAGCTCACGGGTATCGCTCACGAGGCTGCGGCCATGCAGCTGCTGCCGCGCTGTCTTGAGTGGCTGGGCGAGGACCGCATCGCGAGCGCTTACGCCGACCAGATGAAGCGCATGGCCGAGCAAGGCATCACCTCAATCTGCGATATGTCGCTCATGCCCATGCCGGGCTGCGACTTTATTCGCGACGATGTTTACGACAAGCTGCAGGCCGCCGGCAAGCTGGGCATCCGCGCCCATCTGTTTCCCACGCTGCTGGATGACCAATCGCGCTTGGAAGAACTCCAGACCCGCTATGCGAACAACGCGCTGCTCTCGGCGCCAGGCTTTAAACAGTTCTTCGACGGCGTGTCGAGTGAACATACCGCATATCTCACCGAGCCCTATACCAACCCGCGCTTCCCGGGCGACCAGGGTCGCCTGACGGTTCCTGTCGAGCGCATGCGCAAGTTGGTTCTGGCGGCAGCCGAGCGTGGCCACACCGTGCGTATCCACGTTATCGGCGACGGTGCCATCCATGCTGCGCTCGATATCTTTGAGGAGGCGGCAGAGCTCTACGGTCTGCCCCCGCACGGTCATAACACGCTCGAACATCTGGAGAATCTGCTGCCTCAGGACATCGATCGTCTGCGCAAGCTCAACGTCATTGCCTCGAGCCAGCCCTGCCACATCACGCTCGACCCGGGTGGCCCGGAGCGCGACCTGGGCCTGGAACGCAGCCGCATCATGTGGCCGTTCGCAACTTATCAGCAGCGCGGCATCCGTCAAGCTTTCGGCACCGATAGCCCCATCACGGCCGTTACCAGCATGAACGTGCTCTACACGGCCATCACGCGCCAAGACCCTCGCAGTCACTGGCCCGAGGGCGGCTGGTTACCGAGCGAGCGCATCGACGCGGCAACGGCCCTGCGCAACTACACGCTTGGTAGCGCGTACGCAGCGGGCGACGAGCAAAACCTCGGCAGCCTAGAGCCCGGCAAATACGCCGACCTGGTAGTCCTGGATCAAAACCCGCTCACCATCGACCCCCAAGAGCTCCAGGCTACCAAGGTTCAGGCAACCTATCTGGCAGGCAACTTGATTTACGAGCGCTAGCCCCATACCCCACCCATAAGGGGCACGTTTCAACAACGTGCCCCTTTCTTGTTCGCACCATCTGCATCGCCATTTTGCTGCACTGACTTTTCTGAATGCCGGGCCCGAATTGGTTAACCTGGCTCCCGGGGCGGACCGGAGGGCATGAAGTTTGTCGCGAGTTCCGCACGCAAAGGAAAGCACTTAATGTGCTTTCCGTCTT
>UQSK01000038.1 GCA_900543605.1 uncultured Collinsella sp. | reverse complement strand
CGGCGGAGCTACCGGTGCCGGGTCCGCCGCGGGCTCGGCTGCCGGGTCTGCTGCAGGCAGTTCTGCTGTCGAGCCGGTCGAGGTGCACGTCGCCTCGCTCAAGGGGCCGACGTCGATTGGCCTGGTGCAGTTTATGGACCAGGCGGACGAGGGCGCCACGGATAACGAGTTCTACTTTGCGATCAACACTGCCGCCGACGAGATCGTGCCCAAGGTCATTCAGGGAGATGTCGACATTGCCCTGGTGCCCGCCAACGTGGCGAGCGTGCTCTACAACAAGACCGAAGGCGCGGTGCAGGTCATCGACATCAACACGCTGGGCGTGCTGAACGTGGTGACGGGCGACGCGAGTGTGGCCTCGTTTGGCGATTTGGCGGGCCATACCGTCTATATGACGGGCAAGGGCACCACGTCGGAGTACGTCATGAACTACCTGCTGGAGCGCGCGGGCCTGACCGACCAGGTGGCGCTCGAGTTTAAGAGCGAGCCCACCGAGGTGCTGTCGGCTCTGCTTGCCGACCCGTCCGCCGTGGGCGTGCTGCCGGAGCCGTTCAAGACCGCTGCCATCGCCAAGAGCGAGGGCAAGCTGTCGGCACCGGTAAGTCTGACCGATGTGTGGGATGAGCTGGCAGGAGACACGGGCTCGCGCCTGCTGACGGGTGTGACCGTGGTGCGCCGTGCCTTTGCCGAGGAGCATCCCGAGGCCGTGGCGGAATTCTTGCGCTGCCATGAGGCGAGCGTGAAGGCCGTCAATGCGGCGCCGGCGGACTGGGCTCAGGCCGTGGTCGATGCAGGCATCGTGGATAACGCCACGATTGCCGAAAAGGCGATTCCCGGGTGCATGCTCGTGTGCCAGACGGGGAAGGATATGAAGGCGGCGCTCGGTGGGTACCTGCAGGTGCTGGCCGATGCAGACTCGAGCGCCGTGGGCGGCAAGCTCCCGGCTGACGATTTCTACTACATGGAGTAGCTCGTGTGTGCGTTTGCTCGACACATGACAAAGCGTATGAAGGCGGTGGCGGCAGCAGGTGCCGTTGCCGCCTTTTGGCTTGCCGTGTGGGTCTTCGCGGCGGCGCTGGTGGCGCAGCCGCTGATTTTGCCGGGGCCGGGCGCTGTTATGGTGGCGTTGCTGCGGCTGGTGTGTGATGCCAACACGTGGGCGATTCTGGTGGGCTCAGGCGCACGAATCTTGGGCGGACTGGCGCTTGCCGCGATCTGCGGCGGTGTACTGGCGGGAGTCTCGGTGCGGTCGCGGACGTTTGCCCGTCTGGTGGCGCCGGCGCTTTCGTTTGTAAAGGCGACGCCGGTTGCCTGCGTGGTGGTTCTACTGCTCATTTGGCTGGGGTCGGCGCGCGTGAGCATTGCAGCGGTCTTTTTGATGGCACTGCCGGGCGTGTATTTTTCGCTGGTCGAGGGTTTGGCACAAGTGGATAGGCCGCTGGAGCAGATGTTTCGTCTGCACGGTGTGCGGGGTTGGCGACTGTTCTTCGCCCATACCTGGCGCGAAGTCCTGCCGTTTGTGCTTTCGTGCGCCCGCGCCGTGATCGGCATGAGCTGGAAGGCCGGCGTGGCGGCGGAGTTGATTGGCATGGCGGCTGGTACCGTGGGCGAGCGCATCTATCAGGCGAAGCTGCTCATTGAGACGGCTGACCTGCTGGCGTGGACCGTGTTGGTCGTGGCGGCATCGTGGGCATGCGAGCGCGTGCTGATGTGGCTGCTGCGGGCTTCGGGTTCCGTGGCATGGCGTGTTGCCGTGCGGACGCATGGACATGGACTGCGCGGGCGTGCGGGGGCCGCGAGCGATGGCGCTTCGGCGGAGCTTGCGCTTGCCGTGGGCGATCGCGCGCCCTGGGCGCCGGCGCTGGACGGTCTGGTGCTTCGTGTGCCCACCGGCGGGCGTACCTGCGTGATGGGCGCCTCGGGGGTGGGCAAGTCGACGTTGCTCGCGCTAGCGGCGGGGGAGTGCGCACCGTGCTCGATGGTGTTTCAGGATGTGCGCCTGGTAGAGGACGCTTCTGCTCTGGATAACGCGCTGGTGTGCGCCAACGCGCGCGTGGACGCCTCGAGTGCCGCAGCCCTGTTGCGCCTGCTGGTGCCGGGGGTCGATGTACATGCTCGTGTGGCCGAGCTCTCGGGCGGGCAGCGCCGTCGCGTCGAGATTGCCCGAGCCCTGCTGTGCCCAGGCGACGCGGTGATTCTGGACGAGCCCTTTACCGGTCTAGATACCGCTGCGCGCGACGCATGCGCCGAAGTCGTGCTCGACTTGCTCGACGGTCGCATGCTGTTGCTTGCCACGCACGATGCCGTCGACGCTCGGGCCCTCAATATCTCGGACATCATCACACTCTAAATACTTATTCAGCAACAAAATGATCCGTTTTCCTCCGTCCCCAAGGGATCAGGTGTGCTATTCTATCTGCGGGGTAATACTTAGGAATACCAAGTAATACCAACGCCGTAGAAACAAACTCCAGATGCGGGCCAATCGGGTTGCCTTCACAGCCCGTCGCCCAGCCGCGTGGCCCGCATCTATCCGCACCACCGTCGTTTCAAAAAGGAAGCGCCATGGCAGAACACATGACCCCGGTTGTAGCGAAGGTCTTGCCTGAGGAAAAGGCGGCCTTCGCGGCGGCAACCCAGCTCGTAGGCACCACGCCGTCCAACGCCATCCGCATGTTCATCGCCGCCTTCAATCGCTGCGGCACCTTTCCGTTCGACATTTCGCCCAGCGGGGCCTTTGGCACTGTGCCCGATTCTCATCAATAAGTGATCCGTTTTCCTCCGTCCCCATGGGATCAGCTCTCTGCCGAGTTGTGGTAGAACTAGGGAACGGTTTTGAGGAGGTTGGCATGCTCAATGCGATGGCGTGGGCGCTTGCATGTTTTGGCGTTGTCGCTGCCGATATAGCCCTGAGCGTGGTTCTGTTTTCGGTTCTCGATGCCGTATCGGTGCTGACGGGCTATCCGATCGACAATCTCGATATCCAATGGTTCCAGGCTGCTGCTCAGACGGCGTCGTTTTTGATGGCGCTGCTGTGGTGGCGTTATCTGTGGCCCCGCTCCTTCATGGCGCGCCGGCAAGGTGAACGTCCGCTCGGCGGGGGAGCAAGTGCTGCATGGAAGCGCATCGCTTGCGTTGTCGTGATTGGCCTTGCCCTGCAGGTGGTCGTTGGCTACGTGACCGACGCCGTGCTGTCGCTGTTGCCCGACGCCGCGGCCGACTACAGCGAGCTTATCGAGGAAACAGGTATGGGCGACACCAGCTATCTCGCCGTCCTGACTACGGTGCTCGGCGCCCCATTTTGTGAAGAGCTGCTGGTGCGCGGCATTATTTTTGAGTTTTCGCTCCGAGCGTTTAATCCGCAGTGTCGCCCACTTTGGAAGCGCCCGCGTCGTGCGAGCGCGCAAAACGGCGCCATGGTGCCCTGGGCGGCCCCAAGTACGTGGGGTATCGCCGCGGCGATTGTGCTGCAGGCGGCAATCTTCGGTTTTATGCACATGAATTGGGTGCAGGGTTGCTACGCGGGTGCCGCCGGCCTCATCTTTGGTTGGGTGCTCGTGACGACCGGAAAGCTCCGCTACACGATCCTGCTGCACTTTGCCTTTAATGCCGGGTCGTACCTCATGGGCCTGCTGTGGTTTGTGAACACGCCGCTCGACGTAGTGATCACGGTTGCCATCGCCGGCTTTGTGCTGGTAGAGGCGATGCGGTCGCTCAAACTGACGTGCCAGACGGATCATCCCTACCAGCAAGCGTGATTCCCCTAAGGAAAACACGCTTGGGCGATGAGGAGACGCCGACTGGCCAAGAGACACCGGCCGGCCCTCGCCACGCTAGTTGCGGCGTCCGCCGCCGTTGGCGCCCTGACGTCCCTGGGCCGCGCGGTTGCGTCCGGCAGTGTTCTGCGCGCGCGACATGCCACCGTGGCCCTTGCTGCCTTTGGGTCCCTTGCCGGCGGCGCCACCGTGGGCCTTGCCGCCCTTCTTGCCGGTGCCATGGCCACCGCCAGCAGTCGTCTCGCCCGGACGCGGGGGCACGGGACGAATCAGGCAATGCTTGGTGTAGCCGATCAAATCGCGGCGGCCGGCCTTTTCCAGCGCCTCGCGCACCAGCTTGTAGTTCTCGGGCTTGCGATACTGGATGAGCGCGCGCTGCATGGCCTTCTCGTGCGGGTCGCGCGCCACATAGATCGGCTCCATGGTGCGCGGATCCACGCCGGTGTAGTACATGCACGTCGACATGGTGGACGGCGTGGGGTAGAAGTCCTGCACCTGTTCGGGCATGTAGCCCATGTCTCTCACGGCCTCGGCAAGGTCCACAGCTTCCTTCATGGTTGAACCGGGGTGGCTCGAGATCAGATACGGCACCACGTACTGCTTGAGTCCGTATTCGCGGTTCAAGCGTTCAAATTTACGGCAGAATGCGTCGTAGACGGCGCGGCTCGGCTTGCCCATCACAGACAGCACGGCGTCGCTCACGTGCTCGGGCGCTACGCGCAGCTGGCCCGAGACGTGATGCTCCAGCAGCTCGCGCAAAAACTCGTCCGAGGCATCGGCCATGGTGTAGTCAAAACGGATGCCGCTGCGGACGAAGACCTTCTTGACGCCCGGTAGCTGGCGCAGGTCGCGCAGCAACTGCGTGTAGCCGCTCTCGTCGACCACCATGTTCTTGCATACGCTCGGCCACAGGCAGCGCTTGTTCTTGCACACGCCGTGCTTGAGCTGCTTGTCGCAGGCAGGGCGGCTAAAGTTGGCCGTCGGCCCGCCCACGTCGTTGATGTAGCCCTTAAACTCGGGGTCGCGCGTGAGCAGCTCGGCCTCGCGCATGATCGAATCGTGGCTGCGCATCTGCAGCACGCGGCCCTGGTGGAAGGTGAGCGCGCAAAACGAGCACTCGCCAAAGCACCCGCGGTTGGAGCTAATGGAAAACTTGATCTCGGCAAAGGCCGGCACGCCGCCTGCCGCGTCGTAGTCGGGATGCCAATCGCGTGCGTAGGGGAGTTCGGCCACCTCGTCCATCTCGTCGGTGGTGAGTGTCGCCGACGGCGGGTTCTGCACCACATAGACGCTGTTGGGGTAGGGCTCTACCAGGCGATGTCCGGTGATGGGGTCCATATTCTGCTGCTGCACGTTAAAGCTGCGCGCGTAGTTGAGCTTGTCGGCGGCAAGGTCGTCCCAGCTGGGCAGCAGGTCGTAGTCGTAGACCTCGTCGAGCGAGCTGGTGCGGTAGACGATGCCGTTGATATAGGTGATCTGATCGACGGGTAGTCCCGCGTCGAGCGCGTCGGCGATCTCGACGATCGCGTGCTCGCCCATGCCGTAGATGAGGATGTCGGCGCCCGAGTCGAGCAGTACCGAGCGCTTGAGCTTGTCCTGCCAGTAGTCGTAGTGGGCCAGGCGGCGCAGGCTCGCCTCGATGCCGCCGATGATGATGGGGGCGTCCTTGAACGTCTGGCGGATGAGGTTGCCGTAGACCGTGACGGCACGATTGGGACGGTGCCCCTCCTCGCCACCGGGGGTATAGGCGTCGGTGTGGCGGCGGTGCTTGGTCACCGAATAGTGGTTGACCATGGAGTCCATGTTGCCGGCGCTGACGAGAAAGCCCAGGCGCGGCTCGCCGAGCACAGTGATGCTGGCGGGGTCAGTCCAGTCGGGTTGACAGATGATGCCCACCTTGTAGCCGTGCGCGTCGAGGACACGGCTGATGATGGCCATGCCAAAGCTGGGATGGTCCACGTAAGCATCGCCGCAGACGTAGACAAAGTCGCACTGGTCCCAGCCGCGCGCATCCATGTCGGCCCGGCTGACGGGGAGAAACTTATCGCGGCCCGGGCGCCAGGGGCGGACGGGCGCAGCCGGGGTATGCGTGGGGCGCGAATCTTGGGCCTTGCCGCCACGCTTTTGCTGCCGGCCGCGCTGGGCATGCTTGCCATGCTGGTTGTGCTGAGCGTCCTGGGGCTTTTTTGCCACGATTCCTCCCGTTGTTAGTATGCTGCACGTAATTGTAACCAGTCTTTTTGGGACGGGGCTAAAAAGACTGGTGGAGTACACGAGGTGTCGGGCGTCGGCGCCGTACCCGCCGTTTGTTTCCAGACTGTGTATCTGCGCGTTGGAGAACTCGTCTCGCGCGCACGCCATGTTGTCAATGGGTTACAGTATGAACGGCGGCTATGTCTCCGCCAACGCACGAGAGGGTCGTCAACAAGGAGGACGCACGACGATGCAGCGTGCCAAACAGATATCGGAGTCTATTGAGCTGGGCATCATCTTGGCGCTCGCCGGTGGCTTTATGGATGTGTATTCGTACATTGGGCGCGACCATGTTTTCGCAAACGCGCAGACGGGCAACATCCTGCTCGTGGGCGTGAGCATCTCGGAGGGCAACTGGGCGCTGGCGGGACGCTACTTCTTTCCCGTGGTGTCGTTTGCCGTGGGCATTATGCTTGCCGACCTGGTGCACGAGCGGTTTGGCAGTGTGATTCACTGGCGTCAGGTGACGGTGTTTTTTGAAGCCGTTATCTTGCTTGGCGTGAGCTTTATCCCCGGTGGCGGTTACAACCTGCTCGCCAACTGTCTCACGTCGTTTGCCTGCGGCATGCAGGTTGAGAGCTTCCGCAAGATCCACGGTCACGGCATTGCCACGACGATGTGTATCGGCAACCTCCGTAATGCCTTGCAAAACGTGGACGACTACATCATCACCCATAGGCGTGGCTTTTTGGAAAACGGCCTGCTGTACTTTGGCGTGATCTTTACCTTTGTGTTTGGCGCCGTGCTGGGCAATTGGTGTATTGAGCGCATAGGTCTTCACGCCATTGCGGTGGCGAGCGTGCTGCTGTTTGTCGCGTTTGCCATCATGTTCATCGACCGCGAGCGCGATTTGCGCTTTCGCTGGAAGCGCGCCTGCGAAGATTGGAAAGACGCCTGCCAAAAATAACGGCAGGATATGGCAGGGGGCAGTTTCCTTGTCAGATAGATCGATAATGGGGAGGGGACGGCCATCTCGGCCGCCCCTTTTTGTTTAGTGGTCAGGCGATGACGATACCAGTTGTTGAAACGCTTTAACACTTTTGACGTTCTCACGCGTTTTTTGTTTCAAAAGCGTTAGGATGGGACTTATAGCGCGGGGCGTAATGGGTGCCCCGCACACGATGGGAGGCTATCAATGGCTAATCGTTTCGTTCTCAACACCATCTCTTATCATGGTTCCGGCGCCATCAAGGAGATCCCCGGCGAGCTCCAGCGCCGCGGCTACAAGAAGATCTTCGTCTGCTCCGACCCCGATCTGGTCAAGTTTGGCGTTACCGCTAAGGTGACCGACGAGCTCGACGCTGCCGGCATCGCTTGGAGCCTCTACTCCGAGATCAAGCCCAACCCCACCATCCAGAACGTCAAGGACGGCGTCGAGGCCTTCAAGGCCGCCGAGGCTGACGCTATCGTGACCATCGGTGGCGGCTCCTCTATGGACACCGCCAAGGCCATCGGCATCATCATCAACAACCCCGAGTTCGCCGATGTCCGCAGCCTCGAGGGCGTTGCTCCCACTAAGAACCATGCCGTGTTCACCATCGCCGTACCGACGACCGCCGGTACTGCTGCCGAGGTGACCATCAACTACGTCATCACCGACCCCGAGAAGGTCCGCAAGTTCGTGTGCGTCGACACCAACGACGCCCCCGAGGTCGCCGTCGTCGACCCCGACATGATGGCTTCCATGCCCGCCGGCCTGACCGCTTCCACTGGCATGGACGCTCTGACCCATGCCATCGAGGGCTACACCACCAAGGGCGCTTGGGAGCTCTCTGACATGTTCCACTTTGAGGCTATTAAGCTGATCAGCGAGAACCTGCGCGACTCTGTCGCCGAGGCCAAGTCCGGTCAGCCCGGCTCCGGTCGCGAGGGCATGGCTCTTGGCCAGTATGTCGCCGGCATGGGCTTCTCCAACGTCGGCCTGGGCATCGACCACGCCATGGCTCACACCCTGTCCGCTCACTACGACACCCCGCACGGCGTCGCTTGCGCCATGCTGCTGCCGATCGCCATGGAGTTCAACAAGCCGGTTTGCGCCGAGCGTCTGGCCAAGGTCGCCGTCGCCATGGGCGTTGACACCACGGGCATGAGCACCGACGAGGCTGCCGACGCTGCTATCGCCGCCGTCAAGCAGCTTTCCGCCGACGTGAACATCCCGCACGTCTGCGAGGCCATGAAGGCTGACGAGATCGAGATCCTGGCCAGGGACGCCATGGCCGACGCCTGCTTCCCGGGTAACCCGCGCGAGGCAACGCTCGACGACGTCATCGAGCTCTTCAAGAAGATCTGCCCGGCTGCTTAACCTGGTTCGGCGGGCCCCGCCCGTTAGCCCCAGAATCGTCCTCGGACATGTCGGAGGCCCCCGCTGCGCACTTCGTGCGGCGGGGGCTTTCTCCGTCCTGCGGAAAGATTGCGGGGCTAACGGGCGGGGCCCGCCGGCTCGTTATCGTGGCGGGCGCAGTTCTGGGAAGCTCGATGGGTTGTCTCGCTAGGTAAATAATTGTGCGTGGTGGTATCGTTGCTGTGGGTTTAATTCGATATGAAAGGGTGACTTTGGTGTCCAAGATGGATTCTACGCTCTCCTATATTACTGACCAGCTGAAGGAGCTGACTTCTATTGCTTCGCCGACGGGCTATACCCGCGCGGCGACCGATTATCTGATGGAGACTCTGCGCGATATGGGGTTTGGGCCTGAGCGTTCCAATAAGGGTAACGTGCTCGTTGAGCTTGGTGGCGAGGGTGAGCCGCTCGTACTGGCGAGCCATGTCGATACCCTAGGCGCCATGGTGCGTTCCATTAAGGACAATGGTCGCCTGCGCCCCACGACCCTCGGCGGGCATCAGTGGTCTACGGCTGATGGCGAGAACTGCACCGTCTACACGCGTGACGGCAATGTGTACACGGGCGTGGTCCTCAATACCGAGCCTTCGGCGCACGTGGCCGACGAGCCGGTCAAGACCATCGAGAAGAACATGGAAATCCTGCTCGATGAGAATGTTGACAGCAAGGACGATGTGCTTGAGCTGGGCATTCAGACCGGCGACATCATCGCTATGGATCCGCGTACCACGGTGACGGAGAGCGGCTACATTAAGAGCCGCTTCCTGGATGACAAGCTGTCGGCGTCGATTCTGCTGGGTCTGGCCCGTGCCGTTGCTGGCGGCGAGGTGTCGCTTTCGCGCAAGGTGTCGCTGCTCTTTACCGTGTACGAGGAGGTCGGCCACGGCGGTGCCTTTGTGCCGGCCGACACGCGCGAGATGATCAGCGTTGACATGGGTTGCGTGGGCGATGATCTGGGCTGCACCGAGCGCATGGTTTCGATTTGTGCCAAGGATTCGGGTGGCCCCTACAACTACGATCTGGTGACCACGCTGTCCAACATCGCGCGCGAGCTGGAGCTCGATTACGCCATCGACGTGTACCCGCATTACGGCTCGGATGTCGAGGCCACGCTCTCTGCCGGCTACGACATCCGTCACGGTCTGATCGGCCCCGGCGTGTACGCGAGCCACAACTACGAGCGCAGCCACATCGACGGCGTGCGCAATACCTACGAGCTCGTCCGCGCCTACGTGCAGCGCTAGGGGAGCAGCTTGCGACTCAGTTGACCAATCGCTAAGGCCCGATTTCTCGGGCCTTTTTTCGCTTTAGGACGTTTAGTATTATGATGTATGTAATCTATTAACTAAAGCGTAAATTACTTAACGAGGTAATACGGCATATGGATACATCTGAGTACTTAACTATGGGTGATGCCGCCCGCCTGTTGGGCGTTACGAAAGCCCGCATATCGCAACTTTCCGCATCGGGGACGCTTGTGTGCGATATTGTGGGCGGCCGGAAGATGGTCGAGTACAATTCTGCGATCGCCTATCAAAAGGTCCGCAAACGAGGACGCCGTCCTGCAGCCGATGTGGGGCGCAAGTTTACGCTGATGTCGGCCGACCATGAGGTCGCGCATGTCTCATTTGATACGATGCGCGAGTTTCCCTTCGAAATCGCGGAGGTCCTCGATGCGCAACGAATGCCGTTTGGCACGTGCTCGAGCTCTTCTCCAACGGTGAATAAGCGGGAGCTCAACGCGTGGTGGGGGCATCGATTGGTGCCCGATGTTCGCCCTGGGCTTATCTCGCGCTACCGCGAGCTGGGGATTGTCAACGGCGCTGAGGTGCCGGTTCAGTGCCTGGGTCTCTCGCTTTCGGATTGCTATTGGCTGCGACCGGCAGAATGCGATGAGCTCGAATGGCGAAACCTCAATTACTTCGAGAATGAATTTGAGCGGTCGACGCCCGAGGGGCGTTCGGGTTGGCTGGAGGGCATCGGTCTTAAAAATCCCGACAACACATCCGAGGGCGAGCTTCCTAAATCGTGGATGATCCGAAACGGCATTCGCGTTTTGGCTAAAGGGTGCGGGATGGACGATCAGCGTCCCTTTAACGAGGCGGTTGCAACGGCTCTACATCGTCGCTTGCTGTCGGAGGGGGAGTTTGTTCCTTACACGGTTGAGCGCATGTTCAATGGCCCCGTGTGCCTGTGCGAGGATTTTCTTGACGGCCGCGAGGAATACGTTCCGGCTGTTTACGTTAAGGGCGCCCTTGGTGGCCAGCGAGGAAGCTCGACGTACGACCGGTACTGCCACTTCCTTGGTAAGCATGGAGCAGACGAGGCCGCCGTGAGAAGGTCTATGTCGCAGATGATTGTCTGCGATGCCCTTTTGGCCAACAGCGACCGCCATTGGCGAAACTTCGGCATCATCCGCAATGTCGACACCCTGGAGATAAAACCTGCTCCGCTGTTCGATAGCGGCAACTGCCTGTGGTACAACGTACCAACTGCCGCGCTCGCAGCTGGGGAGTTTGGGTTTGCCGCTAAGCCGTTTGGGCCCGACCCTTCCGTCCAGCTGGCGCTTGCCGACTCGCTCGATTGGTTCGATTCATCGCGACTCGACGGATTTGTTGGTGAGGCGATTGAGATCCTTTCGCAGAGCAAGTGGGCCACGGCGGAGGGACGGCTCGAGTCCATTCGCCGCGGCCTGGAGCGTCGCGTTGTCGAGGTGAATGCCGCTGTTGAAGTGCTTCGATACGTGCGGCGATAATCCCGCGGCTACTTGATAGCTGCCGTAACGGTGCCGCCACCCAAGACGACGTCGCCGCGGTAGATAACGACTGCCTGGCCGGGGGCGATGGCTCGCTGCGGCTCGTCAAAAGTCAGCAGCATTTGCCCGTCGGCGCCACGTGTAAGGGTTGCTGCCTGGTCTTTCTGACGGTAACGGTACTTGGCGCCCACGCGAATGCCGCCCGCATTGAGCTCGGCCTCCATGCGCTCTGCTGGCGCGCTCCAGATCCAGTCGTTGGCCGTGAGCGCTGTGGCCGTCAGGTCCTCGGCCTCGCCCAGATGCACAATGTTGTTGGCGGCATCGACGTCCGTTACGTACACGGGATGCGCCATCGCGACGCCCAAGCCCTTGCGCTGGCCGATGGTATAGCGCAACGCGCCGTTATGGCGTCCGACCACGCTGCCGTCGCGCCACACAATGACGCCCGGTGCAGCGGCATGTCCGCAGCGGCGCTCGATATAGCCCGCGTAGTCGCCGTCCGCGATAAAGCAGATATCCTCGCTCTCGGCTTTCTGGGCGTTGATGAAGCCCTGCTCGGCGGCAATGCGGCGCACGTCGCGCTCTTTGTCCAAGCCTGCCAGCGGAAAGATTGTGTGCGCCAGGCGTTCCTGCGTAAGCGAATACAAAAAGTAGCTTTGGTCCTTTTTGGGATCTTCGCCGCGGTTCAGCTGCCAGGTGCCGTCGGACGCCTGGCTCGTTTTGGCGTAGTGACCTGTGGCGATGTAGTCGCAGCCCATATCGAGTGCCGCATCGAGCAGCGCGCCAAACTTAATATGGCGGTTGCAGATGATACACGGGTTGGGCGTCAGTCCCTCCTGATAGGCAGTCACGAAGCGCTCGATAACGTTGCGGTCGAAGGTCTGCTGCAGGTCGAGCACATGGTGGGGTATCCCCAGGCGCTCGGCGACGGCCTTTGCATCGGCGATGTCGCGGTCGACCTTACTCATGCCCATGACGGGATCGGGCGCGGGACAGGTGAGGCGCATGGTGGCACCGACGCATTCGTAGCCCTGGCTTTTGAGCAGGTACGCGGTCACGCTGGAATCGACGCCGCCGCTCATGGCGACGAGCACGCGCTTGTTGTGCATGGGGAGGTTCTCCTTGGTGGCATGTGGCCAAAAAAGAAAAGCGGCGCGGGAGGCTGGTTCCGCGCCGCAGACATTGTAACAAGTTCGGACGTCTCGTGGGGCGCCCCGATGGGATGGGCTCAGACTGCCGGGAGAGAGGAGACCGATTCGTCCTGGGCTCAACCTATGGGCGAGGCCCTAGTCCTGGAAGAGTGCCGTGGACAGGTAGCGCTCACCGGTATCGGCGAGCAGCGTCACGATGGTCTTGCCCTCGTTCTCGGGACGCTTGGCCAGCTGCAGTGCGGCCCACACGGCGGCACCGGACGAAATGCCCACGAGCACGCCCTCCTTGTGGCCCACGGCGCGACCAGTGGCAAAGGCGTCGTCGTTCTCGACGGGGATGATCTCGTCGTAGATCTGGGTGTCGAGGACGTCGGGCACAAAGCCGGCGCCGATGCCCTGAATCTTGTGCGGGCCGGCCTGGCCCTTGGAGAGCACCGGGGAGGTGGCGGGCTCAACGGCGACGACCTTAATCTCGGGGTTCTGCTCCTTGAGGAACTCGCCCACGCCGGTCACGGTGCCGCCGGTGCCAACGCCGGCGACGAAGATGTCGACCTTGCCGTCGGTGTCATCCCAGATCTCGGGGCCGGTCGTGGCCTTGTGGATGGCGGGGTTGGCGGGGTTTACAAACTGGCCGGCGATAATGCTGTTGGGTGTCTCCTTCTGCAGTTCCTCGGCCTTGGCGATGGCGCCCTTCATGCCCTTGGAGCCGTCGGTGAGCACGAGCTGTGCGCCGTATGCCTGCATCAGCTTGCGGCGCTCGACGGACATGGTCTCGGGCATGGTGATGATCACCTTGTAGCCGCGAGCCGCCGCCACCGAGGCGATGCCGACGCCGGTGTTGCCACTCGTGGGCTCGATGATGGTGTAGTCGCCACCGCGCACGAGCTTGCCTGCCTTCTCGGCCTCGTCAATCATGCTCTTGGCGACGCGGTCTTTGACGGACCCGGCGGGGTTGAAGTATTCCAGCTTGACGAGCACGCGGGCCTTGAGGTCTTCATCGGCCTCAAAGTGAGTGAGCTCCAGAAGCGGAGTGTGGCCGATAAGCTGATCGATGGACGTGTAAACATTGCTCATGGTGAACCTCCAAAGTGTTCAAATGACTGGATACCGTGTGGTTTTACGGTGTGTGTAACAGCGAAACCCACAAACCTTATAGGTTGTTCGTTTGCTGTTGGCAAGCATAGTAGGCACTAAAGCCTAGTAACGCAATAGGAAATAGAAGATTATTACGAGTCGATTAACCAGCTTGACGGGAATAGGTATTTTCAAAACCAATTTTTCGGCTAGAATTTCTACGAATTAAAAGACCGAAAGGCAGCAATATATATGTTGGTTTCCACAAAGGGCAGATATGCCCTGCGCGTTATGGTTGACCTGGCCGAGCACCAGGCGGCAGGCCGCATTCCCCTCAAAGAGATCGCGGCGCGTCAGGGGATTTCTGAGAAATATCTGGAGAACATTTTGGCTACGCTCGTCCGCGCCAATATGCTCTCGGGCATGCGCGGCAAGGGCGGCGGCTACGTGCTCACGCGTCCGCCCGAGCAGTACACGGTGGGCGAGATCTTGCGCCTGACCGAAGGCAGCCTGGCACCGGTCGCATGCCTGGACGGCGACTGCAAGGGCTGCTCGCGTTCGGACGAGTGTCCTACACTCGGCGTGTGGAAGAACCTGGACAAGCTCATCAACGACTACCTCGATGGCGTGACGCTCGATGCGCTCGTCGCCCCCAACGAGGGCTACGACTACGTCATCTAGCCCCACCTGCCATTTGGGGACGGGGCAGAAATGGTAGATTTTCTTGCCCTCTGAGGCTTGACAAATGACAAGGCCGCCCATCGTTGCGATGGACGGCCTTCGTTTTGGCGTGTTGTGGCGGTCCGTATCCGGTCGCTTTAGTTCCTGGCGATGCTGTCGAGAATGCTGCGCATGATGGATACCAGGATGCTGCCCATAAAGGCCGATCCAAAGCCGGCAATGGAGATACCCGCTCCCAGCAGATTGACCGACAGGTAGCTGGCCAGCTCGAGCATAAAACTATTGACTACGAGCTGAAAAATACCAAGCGTGATAATAGTGAGCGGCAGCGAGATGACCGTCAGGAACGGCTTGACGAGCGAGTCGACGATGTTGAGGAACAGTCCCACGAAGGCAAAGCAGACCCAAGCGTCGGCCATGCCGAAGGGCTGAATGCCGGGGACGAGAAACGTTGCGATCGCGATGGCGATCGAGGTAAAGAGCCAGTTAAGCATAAAGCGCATGGTGTGAATCCTTTCTTGCGCAGGGTGTGTTGGTATCGCTTGAAACGGCTTGCTGCGGCAGCTTGGACGGCCGAGCGGGTGTGCCGCCTTGTTCGGCCGCCCATTGTCTCAGATATTCGTGGAGCTTACGTGCGCATTCGGTTTCAAAACGGCGTTCGTCCTAAAAAACGTGCCGCTGGCAGAGAGTCTTGTCGCTTTAGTTTGGTGGTGTGCTACACTGCTACGGGCAAATGGCCCATGCATAGTTTTATTGCATATTACGGGCGAACGATGCCCGATGTCAGTATCAACTTCGATGCCTTTTGGCGGGTTTGGCGGTGATCGATGAATATCGAGAACATGTTTGACAAGCCTGATGTCAAGCAGCTGGTCCACGCATTTAGCCTTTTGGACGACGAGAAAGATATCCAAGCGTTTTTGACCGATATCTGCACGCCGCGCGAGATTTGCGATCTATCGCAGCGTCTGCAGGTCGCGCGTTACCTGGACGAGGGCGAGCCCTATGTCGAGGTTCAGGCCCGTACCGGCGCTTCGTCCACCACGGTGAGCCGTGTGTCCAAGGCGCTCAACGGCGAGTACGGTGGCTACCGCAAAATCCTCATTAAGCTGGAGGATGGCGAGTAGGCCGCGCCAAAAAACGATTTGTACAAAACCGCTCCTTCTGGGGCGGTTTTTTGATCCCTTGGGGACGGAGGAAAACGGATCACCGGGTTAGACAGACCCCCTCGGTGATCCGTTTTCCTCCGTCCCCAAGGGATCAAATCTGTTGGCGTGGGGCAAATCTGTCCGCTTGGGCGGGTAGGATGGATGCATTGATTATTGCGAACAGTTTGAGCGGAGGACCATGCCTGTTCGAATCTATACCACCAATGCCGGCACGGATTTGAGCGATGCCGAGTCGGCGTTGCTTGCCGACCTTATTGCCCGCCACGGGCGTGCCGTGTTGCTGGCACCTACGTTTGCCGAGCTCGACCTGTGCCGTCATGATGCGGCGGAAGCCGGCGTTTCGCTGGGTGTCGACTACAAGACGCCTACATCGTGGCTTCGCTCGCTTTGGGAGCTTTTGGGCGACGGACGCGGTTTCGTGGACAACCTGCAACGCCAGATGCTGTTTTCGGACATGGTAACGCGTCTCGACGATGCCGATTTGCAGCCGCTTTCGCGCAGTCAGGGCACGGTGCGCATGCTCGCGCGCATGGCCCGCGACGTGCTGCCGGGTGTGGCGGGGACGACGGCCGAGCGATGCCGTGGAAACAATTGCCAGCCTGAGCCAAAAAGCGATGCTGAGGCTCGTGTGTTCGAGCTTTTGCGCGCATATGCGGACGGTTTGGACCGTCGAGATATGGTCGAGCCCTGCGAGGCGGCCGACATTATGGCCGGTGTCCTGGCCGATAGCCTGCCGGCGTGCACCCGCGCCGTATGCGTGCGCGGTATCACGTCGTTTACGTACGCACTGCTCGAGCTACTGTCTGCCGTGGCGAACAATGGGGGAGAGGTCGTCGTGCTGCTTGCCCGCGAGCAGGCGGCGATGCGCGAGGAGCTTGCCGTGGCATTTGATGCCCGCGGTGTGCTGTTTGAGGTCGCGCCGCTGGGGGAGGACGCCGTCGCGTCTGATGCCGCTTGCGGGACCGCCGCTCAGCCTGCCTTTATTGAGGTCGCCGGCCCCCATGCCCGTGCTCATGTCTATGCGGACGCCATCGATAAGTTGGTGAAAGCGTGCAAGGAGTCCAAGGCCGATAAAGCCACTGCAACGCCCGCCGACCCCGTGCGCGTGCTCGTTGTTTCTGCCCGGGCACCCCAGCTGTTCGGTGAGCTCGCCTCTCGTCTGGCAGCTCGTCATATCGCTGTCGAGACAGTTGAGTTCACGGCGTTTTCCCAATCCATTGCGGGCAGGCAGTTTGCGGCGCTTGCCGGCCTGATCGAGCGCATGAAGGCCGCCGATGAGGGTGCGGCGTCAAAGACCGAGTGGTGGCCCGCGCCGGAGCTTACCGACTGGATTTACAGCCCGCTTTCGGGCGCTGATGCCGTCAATGCCCGTACCTTCGATAAGAATATGCGTCTCTCGCGTAGCAAGACTACCGCGGGCGTTAAGAGTCTGCTTCAGAGCGTCCAGGGCCAGGTGAGGGGGGCGCGCAAGGCGGCGAGCGACGAGAACTGGTTTAAGAACGTGCCGTGTGTGGTTTCGGACGTGTTCCAGGCGCTGTGGCGTGACAGGCCCGTGACGGCGCTCAAGGCCATGCTTGCCGTTGCCGAGGCGTTGCCCGATCGTTCGCTGGGCAGCTTGGATGGCCAGGCCCGTCGCCAGGCGGAGGTGGCCCTGCTGCGCCACGTCATCGACATCCTTATGAATGGCGCCCGCGCGCTCGACGTGTCGCAGGCCGCGACCGTGCCCGTGCTCGATGGCATTCGCACCAAGGTGGACAAGCGTAGCACCGCCTACGATTACGAGACCCACGAGGTTGACCGTGCGCCACGTGCTCAGGTTCGTTTTGCTTCGCTTGCCGATGCGGCGGCTCTGCGCCCCGGCAGCTACGATGCCGTGCTGTTTGCCGATGTCGATCTGGACAGCTATCCGCTCTCGCACGAGGAGGGGCCGCTGGCCACGCTGACGGCGAGCCTTGGTCGCGAGGGCGTGACGCTTGAGCCCGCGGCCTTGCTGCGCGCGCGCTTTGGCCACGCGATGCAGGCGGCACGCGGCCCGGTTGCGCTTGCCCGGGTGGCGCACGATCGCCAGGCGCGCGAGTGCTATCCGGCTGCCGTGTGGACCGAGTTGCGGGCGCATGCAGAGGCCGCTGACAACGCTAAGGCCGCTGGCACTGACGAGGCCGCTGACGACGCTAAAGCCTGTCTCTTATACACATCTGACGCTGCCGACGCCTTAATAGGTGTAGATCTCG
>UQSK01000037.1 GCA_900543605.1 uncultured Collinsella sp. | reverse complement strand
GAGATTACTACGCGTCTCGTGGGCTCGGAGATGTGTATAAGAGACAGCCTCAACACCGCTCGGCTCGTCGCCGCCCGCAAAGGAACGCGTGCACCAACCGGCGAGCGTCGACGTGTCGTGCGTCGAGGTGTATAGAATCTTGCCCGGCGTGGGATACACGCCGCAGCGGACGTCGTAATCGCTAAACTCCAGCACGTCCATGCCGGGGAAGCCGCAGGTCGAAGCCATGGCGCGAACGCCGGGTGTCAGGTAGCCCAGGTCCTCGGCGATAAAGTTGAGCGGCCCCAGCTCGTCATAGGCAGTCTGGAACAGATCCTTGCCCGGACCCGCCAGCCAGCGGCCTTCGGCGCAGGCCTTGCCTGCGGGAATGCTAAAGTAGCTGTGGAATCCCAGGAAGTGGTCCAGGCGCACGCGGTCGTAGAGCGAGAACGCGCGACGCAGACGGTCCATCCACCAGCGGTAGCCGTTCTCCTTCATGTGATCCCAACGGAAGGTGGGGTTGCCCCACACCTGGCCCTCGGGCGCAAAGTTGTCGGGCGGCGCGCCAGAAATCTCAATCGCCTTGCCGGTATCGGACAGCCAGAAGTTCTCGGGCTCGCTCCACGCATCGGCCGAATCGTCCGAAACGTACATAGGAATGTCGCCGATGACCTCGATGCCCTTCTTGTGCGCATAGTTCATGAGCTCGCACCAGGCCAGGTCAAAGCGATACTGCATGTACGCCTGCAGTTTTGCTTCGTCGTGGAAACGCTTGTCATCGATCAGATACTCGTTGTAGCGCGCGACATCTGCCGGCCAATCGTGGCGCGACTCGCCCTCAAAGTACTTCTTAACGGCCATGTAGACGCAGTACTTCTCGAGCCAATCGGCGTTGCGATGCTTAAACGCCGTGTAGAGCGGGTCTGCATCCTCGCCGCCACGAGCTTTCCAAGTCTCAAAGTCGGCCGCCAGCTCCTCCGGGCTTTCGGGCAGCAGGTCAATATTGCCCGCAAAGGCCGAAGGTCCAGCGTAAGGGGAGCGGAAGAAGTCCGTCGGGTTGACAGGCAGAACCTGCCAGTAGCGCATGCCCATAGCGGCCAGATGGTCGATAAAGCGACGCGTGGACGCACCAATCGTGCCGGGCTTGCCGTCGTCGGTGGGCACCGAGGTGATATGGCACACGACGCCCGCTCCGTGATCGAGCGGCTCCTGCAGGCGCTGCTCGGCATGGTGATAGATGATCGACGAGCCCAGCGGATACAGATCGAGCGTGACCGTACCGTTGTGGATCTCGCACTCGTGACCGCTGATCACATCACTCGCGCATTCGTCGAGCGCCGGAATCGTCACGCGGTGCGAATTGCGCAGGCTACGGTTGATGATAACCGTAGCAGACTCGCCATCCTTGCCCGTGCGGTTGTAGGCCAGCACCTCATCGTTGAGCGCGAAGGCCTTGATTTCGCCGTCGATCATAAATGGCAGTGCGCGGCGTACGGCGGATGCGTTCTTGACAATAGCCAGCGTGTCGAAGTCGTGCAGCTGGTCCTTGGTCGGCAGCGTGCGGCGATTGCCCGGATCGGTCAGGCCCTCAAGGCCGTACTCGTCACCATAGTAAATCGAAGGCACACCGGGGAACGTCATCTGCATGAGCGTTGCAAGCCAAAAGCGGCTCTTGGCCAGGCCCATCGAGTTCTCGTCCAGGCGCCACTTGCTGCGCTCGCACTCGGGCAGCTGCGACTCGTCGGGGCCGCCGCCGAGCACCGAGATAATGCGCGGACGGTCGTGGCTCGACAACAGGTTGAGCGCGCAGGACAGAGCCTCGCGCGGATAATTCTCGCGCAGGGTTTCGATATCCTCGGCTGCCTGGTAGGCATTCTTGTAGCCCATCAAAAAACCGATGACCATGTCACGGAAGGGATAATCCATAGCAGAGTCCAGCTCGGAGCCCTGCAAGTAGCGGCGCAGATGGCCGTAGCTAATCTTGTTGGAGGCGTCTTCCCAGACTTCGCCGAGCAACAGCGCATCAGGCTTTTCGGCAAGTACGGCCTTCTTGATCTGGGCCAGGAAGTCGTCGGAAAGCTCGTCAGCGACGTCCAGGCGCCAACCATGGGCACCGGCGCGCAGCCATTTGCGGATCACGCCGTCCTTGCCCAGGAGCCTCTCGTGCACCAGCTCTGATTTCTCGTTGATGGCTGGCATGTTGCCCACGCCCCACCAGCAGTCATACGAGCCGTCCTCGTGGAAGGTAAACGCATCGCGCCACGGCGAATCCTCGCTCTGCCAGGCACCCACGCCGGGGTAGTTGCCGTAGCGGTTGAAATAGATCGAGTCGTCGCCCGTGTGGTTGAAGACGCCGTCCAGAATGATGGAGATGCCCAGCTTCTCGGCTGCCTGGCACAGCTCGGTAAAGTCCTGCTCGGTGCCCAGGATCGGGTCGATCTTGGTGTAGTCGGCCGTGTCGTAGCGGTGGTTGCTCGCGGCTTCAAAGATGGGGTTGAGGTAGATGGCCGTAAAGCCCAGCTCGGCGATGCGGGGCAGGTCTTCCTGGATACCTTTGAGTGAGCCGCCGTAGAAGTCCCAGGTCTTGATGGAGCCGTCCTCGGCGCGCTCGTACACGGGCGGCTCGTTCCAGTCCTCGACCATCCGGCGCTGAATGCCCTTGCGCGGTTTTTCGAGTTGAGCCATTGTGCGCTCGCGCCAATGCTCGTCACGGGCGTAGCGGTCGGGGAAGATCTGGTACACCATGCCGCGCTCGTACCAAGTGGGGCGGTTCTCGCGGTGCTTGTAGACGGTAATCTGGAAGGACGGCACCTCGGTGTAGTTGTAGGTTACGCCCTCGCCGCCGGTGCGTCCTTGCGGCGCACCCAGGCGAACCTCGGGCTGGCCCTCGATATTGCATATAAAGCTGTACCAGATAAGACAGGGTTCGGTGCATTTGAGCTCGCCGGTAAAAATGCCATCGCCCTCGTGCTCCATCGGGATCAAGGTCTCGCCGACTTCATCGACCCAGGTGCGCAGCGTTAGCGTTGCCTGATTGGGATCGGCATCCTCCAGAATCACGGAGAGTGCAACGGTAGTTCCTGTGGTCACAGCGCCAAACGGAGTGCGAAACTGCGGTAGGCGGCTGTTGTGTATCAATCTCATAGTACGGTCCAGTTCAATAGAATCACGGCCTGCGGGCCATGGGCTTTACGCACTGGATATAAGTATATCCGTTGTACACAGGGTGTATAAACAACATCCGTTTACCATCGGCGAACGGTTGTCCTAGAAAATCGTTTTACCAACTATCTACAGAGAAGGGGCGCCCGGTTTGAGCGCCCCTTGTTTAGGGTTTCGATTAGGTTTTAGATCGTCTGTGGGCTAGCGGCGCTTGCGGGTGGCCGTTGCCTTGCGGACGGAGGTCTTCTTGGTCGGAGCCTTTTCCTCTGCCGGAGTGGCAGGGGAGACCGTGGTCTCCTTGGCGGGCTCGGTCTTTGCCGTAGCCTTCGGAGCGGTCTTGACCTCAGCGGCCTTCGGCGCCGGCTTGGCCTTTACCTCGGCCTTGGGCTCCTCTTTGGCAGCAGTGGGCTTAGTCTCTGCCTTGGGAGTTGCGGCCTTTGCCGTGGTCTTCTTGGCTGTCGTCGTGCGCTTTCGCGTGGTGGTCTTGGCGGCGGGCTTAGCCTCGACGGTTGCCTCCGCCTTGGACTCGGCAGGCGTCTCCTCGACCTTGGCGGTCGGCTTTGCGGCTGCCTTGGTCGTGGTGGTCTTCGTGGTCGTCGACTTCGTTGCCGTGGTCTTCTTGGCAGCTGCTGCCTTCTTGGCGGTCGCGGTCGTCTTCTTGGCTGCAGCCTTGGCCTGAGCCTTAGCGGCCGGCTTGGCCTCGGCGGTCTCGGCCTTTACCTCGGGAGCAGCCTCGGCCTCGGCGGCCTTCTTGGCAGCGGCGGTCGTGCGCTTGCGCGTCGTCGTTGCTTTGGCAGCAGTCGTCTTTGCTGCGGCGGTCTTGGTGGCAGCGGCCTTAGTTGTCGTAGCCTTCTTGGCCGTCGTCTTGCGCGTCGTGGTCTTCTTGGCGGCAGGCTTTGTAGCCGGCTTAGCCTCAGCCTCGGGAGCTGCTTCAACCGGCTTCTCCTCGGCCTTGGGCTCCTCAGCAGCAGCGGGCGCCTCAACAACCGGCTCGGCCTTGGGCTCGGGCTCAGCCACAACCGCAGGCTCGTCGACAACCGCCGCCGTCCTCTCAATCTCCGGATGCATAAAGAAGTACAGGTCCAGATACTTGTCGGCCGAGCGCGTCCAGCTAAAGTCCTGGCTCATGGCCTGCGTGACCAGCTGGTTCCATGCCTCGCGGTTATCCCAGAACAGGCGGGCCGCGCGGAACACCGCGTCGCCCATCTCGTCGCCGTTAAAGTTGCTAAACGAGAAGCCCGTGCCCTCGCCGGTAAACTCGTTGTACGGCTGCACGGTGTCCTTGAGGCCGCCGGTCTCGCGCACGATGGGCAGGGTGCCGTAGCGCATGGCGATGATCTGCGACAGGCCGCAAGGCTCAAATTTCGAAGGCATCAGGAACATGTCGGCGGCGGCATACATGCGTTGCGACAGCGCAGGATCGAACTCGATGCGTGCGGCCATGGTGCCGGGGTACTTGTCCTGGAAGTAGCGCAGGCCGTCCTCGTAGTCGCGGTCGCCGGTGCCCAGCACCGCCACCTGCACGCCGCCGGACAGGATGCGGTCGAGCGCGTACATGACCAGGTCCATCCCCTTTTGGCGCGTCAGGCGCGTGACCATCACCATGAGCGGACGGTCGTCGCGAACCTCGAGCCCCAGCTCTTCCTGCAGCTTGGCCTTGCACACGGCCTTGCCGGAGCGGTCCTCCACGGTGTAGTTGGCGGCAATGCGCTTGTCTGTCGCCGGGTCAAAGCCCGCGACGTCGATGCCATTCAAAATGCCCTGCAGCGCGTACGAACGCTCGCGCAGAACGCCGTCCAGGCCCTCGCCAAACTCGGGCGTCTGAATCTCGTTGGCATAGGTGGGGCTCACCGTAGTGATGGCGTCGGCATAACGCAAGGCGCCCAGCATGTAGTTGATGCTGCAGGCGTCGCAACGCAGCTGCGAGGCGGCCGCCGGAATGTGCGCCACGCCCAGGATGTCCTCCAAGACGGTGTCGCTAAACTGGCCCTGGAACGCCACGTTGTGGATCGAGAACACGGTCTTGACGCGGTCGTAAAGCGGCAGGCCCTGGTAGAACTCGCGCAAGAACACGGGCGCCAGCGCCGTCTGCCAGTCATTGCAGTGCAGGATGTCGCACTCAAAACCGGCCGGCAGGTGCTGCAGGCTCTCAGTGATGGCCTTGGAGAAGAACGCAAATCGCTCGCCGTCATCAAAGAAGCCGTACGGATAGTCGCGCGCAAAGTAGCGCTCGTTGTCGATGAACATATAGGTGACGCCGTCGCGCTCGAGCTTCTCGAGCCCGCAGTACTCGTTGCGCCAGCCCAGGCTCACGTAAAAGTCGGAGAAGTGCTCCATCTGCGCCTTGTACTCGTCCTTGATGGTGGCGTACTTGGGCACCATCACGATGACCTCGGCGCCGGCGCGCACAAGCGCCGCAGGCAGCGAGCCCGCCACGTCGCCCAGGCCACCGGTCTTTACAAACGGTGCGCACTCGGCCGAGGCAAACACGATCTGCATCTTTTTGCTGGAATCAGCCATATTGTCTCCCATGTTGTTATTCGAGAATAGCCGCCAGGCGCGAACCGGGCGGCTATTCTACATGTTACGAGCGATGTTGCGGTGCCAACGTTAACGTACGATGGTGGTATCAGGAGTTAACGGAGCCTTGCCCAGCACCAGGATGTTCTCGGGCGTGCCGCGAAGCTCGGTGTTGGTGGGAACCACGTTGTTCTTGTCCAGGATGGCATTCTCAACGCGGGCGCCGCTCTTGATAATGCAGCTCTGGTTGATGATCGAGTTGGTCACCGAGGCGCCCTCCTCGACCACGACGCCGCGCGACAGAATCGAGTTGCGCACGGTGCCCTTGATGATGCAGCCGGCCGAGATGATCGAGTTGCACGCGTGGCTGCCGGTCGCATAGCGCGAAGGCGGCACGTCGTGGGCCTTGGTCAGGATCGGGCGCTCGGGATCGAAGAGCTGGTCGGCCACGGTCTGGTCGAGCAGGTCCATGCTGCGGCGATAGAGCGACTTCTCGCTAAACACGCCCACGACCTCGCCCTTGTACTCGTAGCTGCACACGTCGATGTTGCCAAAGTCGCCCTGGAGTGCCTCGAGCAGGTCCAGATAGTCGGCGGCCTGGTAGTGGTCGATGATCTCGAGCAGCGTCTCGCGGTTGACGATGCAGCAGTCCATGGAGGCGTTGTCGCCGTACACGACGCCGGCGCTCACACCCGTCAGGCGGCCGTTCTCGTTGATCTGCAGCTTGGTCTCGTCATCGACGTTGCGCGTGGCCTTGCAGTACACCACGGTCATCTGGGCACCGGAGTTCTCGTGCGCGTCGATGATGGTGTTGAGGTCCATGTTAAAGATGATGTTGGTGCCCATCATCACGACATAGGGCTTGTCCGAGCGCTGGAACAGCGTCTTGTTGGAGATGATGTCGCGCAGCAGGAAACGCATGCCGCCCTTGGTGGTGCCATACGCGTTGCCGGGCACCATGAACAGGCCGCCCTTCTTGCGGTCCAGACCCCAGTCCTTGCCCGAGCCCACGTGGTCGATCAGCGAGCGGTAGTTGCCCGGCATGACGACGCCGACGGTCTTGATGCCGGCATTCATCATGTTGGACAGCGGGAAGTCGATCAGACGGTAGCGGCCCAAAAACGGGACGGACGCGATGGGGCGGTCCTTGAGCAGCACGCTGCCGTAGGTCGAAGAGTAGTTAGCGGTGATATAGCCGATGGCCTTGCGATTGATCATCGGATCATTCCCCCTTCCCGATAACGACGTCATTTCCAACGACGGCCGTATCCTTGGTGGTATCGACAGAGCCGAGCTTCACGCCCTCTTCGACCGTGGAGTTCTCGCCCAAAATAGCGCGGCAGATGTGCGCGCCGCTCTTAACGTGCGCACCCGGCAGCAGCACGGAGTCCTCGACCACGGCGCGCTCCTCGATGATGACATCGGTCGAAAGGATCGAGTGGCGAGCGGTGCCGTAGATCTTGCAGCCGTTGGAGACCAGGCAGTCGTCCAGGCGACCATCCGGACCAATGTAGTGCGGCGGACGCGTGGTGATGTTGGACATGATGGGGAAGTGCTTGTCAAACAGATCGAACTCGGGGTTGTTGCCCAGCAGGTCCATCGAGGTCTCGTGGAAGCTGGCGATGGTGCCGACATCCTTCCAAAAGCCGTGGAACTCGTAGCTGTACAGGCGCTTGCCCTCGCCGAGCAGCTTGGGGATGATGTCCTTGCCAAAGTCGTGGCTCGAGCGCTGGTCCAGAGCGTCCTGCTCGAGTGCCTCGATCAGCACGTCGGCCGAGAAGATGTAGATGCCCATGGACGCGAGGTTCGAATCGGGCTTATCGGGCTTCTCGGTGAACTTAGTGATGCGGCCGTCCTCGGGGTCGGTGGTCAGGATGCCAAAGCGGCTGGCCTCCTCCCACGGCACGGGCATAACGCTCACCGTGAGGTCGGCGTTATTCTCAATGTGCGTCTTGAGCATCTTGCGGTAGTCCATGCGATACAGGTGATCGCCCGAAAGAATCAGGACGTACTTGGGGTCGTTGGCCTTGATGTAGTCGAGGTTCTGCGTAATGGCGTCGGCCGTGCCCGCATACCAGGCGCCGCCGGTCTGCGTCTCGTACGGCGGCAGGATCGACACGCCGCCGTCGCGGCTGTCCAGATCCCACGCCTCGCCGGAGCCCACATAGGCATGCAGCAGGTAGGGGCGGTACTGCGTCAGAACTCCCACCGTGTCGATGCCCGAGTTGGAGCAGTTGGACAGCGAAAAGTCGATAATGCGGAACTTGCCACCAAAGCTAACCGCCGGCTTAGCGATCTTTTGGGTGAGTGCCCCCAATCGGCTGCCCTGTCCTCCTGCGAGGAGCATCGCGATGCATTCTTTCTTACTCATCGATTTCTCCTTCTGTCATCGATGTTCTTAAACCCATTAGCGACGGGCGCGGCGCTCGGTCGCGCCCGTCGAGTAATGCCGTGCTGGCATAAGGGAGCTCGCGCGCCTTTACGCGTGCCAGATCTCGTCGCGGTATTCGCGAATGGTGCGGTCGCTCGAGAACCAGCCGGAGGAGGCGGTGTTGAGCAGGGCCTTGCGGTTCCAGGTCTCCTGGTCGCCATAGCTGCCGGTGAGCTTCTCCCATGCATCCACGTAGCTGCGGAAGTCAGCCATGACCAGGTCGGGGTCGTTGTTGTTCATGAGCTCGTTGTAGATGCTCTCGAAGTTGCCCGAAAGACCCGCAAAGGTGTTGTCCTTGAGCTCGTCCATCACGCGGCCCAGACGCTCGCGATCGTTGTTGAGCGTATCCCACGCAAAGTAGCTGTTGGATGCCCAGAGCTGCTCGACCTCGGGAGCGGTCAGGCCAAAGATGGCCTCGTTCTCGCGGCCGGCCAAGTCGGCGATCTCGATGTTGGCGCCGTCGAGGGTGCCCAGCGTAATGGCGCCGTTCATCATGAGCTTCATGTTGGACGTTCCCGAGGCCTCCTTGCCGGCCGTGGAAATCTGCTCAGAGATCTCGGCGGCGGGGTAGATGAGCTGGGCGTTGCTCACGCGGAAGTTGGGGATAAAGCAGACCTTCATGACCTCGTTGACGCGGGCGTCGTTGTTGATGACCTCGGCCACCGAGTTGATCAGACGGATGGTCTCCTTGGCAAAGGTGTAGCTCGAGGCAGCCTTGCCGCTAAAGATGAAGGTCGTCGGCGTCACATGGAAGTTGGGATCGGCGATGCGACGGTTGTAGATGTCCATCACCTTCATGATGTTCATGAGCTGGCGCTTGTAGGCATGGAAGCGCTTGACCTGAACATCGAAGACGGTGTTGGGGTCAATGACCAGACCGGTCTCGGCCTTAACGTAGGCGGCCAGACGCTCCTTGTTGGCGCGCTTGGAGGCACCCACGGCCTTCAGGAACTCGGTGTCATCCTTAAACTCCTTGAGTTTCTCCAGCTCAAAGGCGTCCTTGAGCCAGTCGTCGCCAATGGCCTCGGTCACGAGCTTGGCGTAGGTGGGGTTGGACTCGGCAAAGAAGCGACGGTGCGAAATGCCGTTGGTCTTGTTGTTGAACTTCTCGGGCGTTAGGGCATAGAAGTCCTTGAGCACGATGTTCTTGATGATGTCGGAGTGGATCTTGGCCACGCCGTTGACGCTGTGGCTGCAGATCACGGACAGGTTGGCCATGCGAATCTCGCCGTCCCACAGAATGGCGGTCTGGCGCAGACGCTCCTGCCAGCCCTCCTGCGTGGTATCGAACGACTCGTGCCAACGACGGCTGATCTCGTCGATGATCTGGTACACGCGGGGGAGGAGCTTGGAGAACGTGCCGATGGGCCACTTCTCCAAAGCCTCGGGCAGGATGGTGTGGTTGGTGTAGCTCACGACCTGCGTCACGATGTTCCAGGCGTCGTCCCACTCGAGCTTCTTTTCGTCGATGAGGATACGCATGAGCTCGGGTCCGCACATGGCGGGGTGCGTGTCGTTGGTGTGGATGGCCACAAACTGCGGCAGCAGCTCCCAGTTCTCGCCGTGTTCCTTCTCAAAGGTGTCGAACAGGCTGTAGATGCCGGCCGAAACAAACAGGTACTCCTGCTTCAGGCGCAGCAGACGGCCGTGCTCGCCGGCGTCGTTGGGGTAGAGGATGGCGCTGATCGCCTCGGCCTCGGCGCGCTCGGCGTCGGCCAGGGCGTAATCGCCGCGGTTGAAGGCCTCCAGATCGAAGTGCTCCTCGACCGGCTCGGCGGCCCAGACGCGCAGCTTGTTGACGGTCTCGCCGGCATAGCCCACCACGGGGATGTCATAGGGGACAGCCAGGATGTCCTGCGTGTCCACCGTGCGGTAGAACGTGCGGCCGTTCTCCTCAAAGCCCTCAACATGGCCACCAAACTTGATGGTCACGGCCTTGTCCTGACGACGGACCTCCCAGGGATAGCCGTGGGTGAGCCATTCGTCGGTGGCCTCGACCTGGCTGCCGTTGACGATCTCCTGCTTAAACAGGCCGTAGCGGTAGCGCATGCCGTTGCCGTAGCCGGCAATGCCCTCGGCTGCCATGGAATCCAGGAAGCATGCGGCAAGACGGCCCAGGCCACCGTTGCCCAGAGCCGGATCGGGCTCCTGGTTCTCGATGACGGACAGGTCAAAGCCCATGTCGTCGAGTGCCTCGGCGACCATGTCGCGCACGCCAAAGTTGAGCAGGTAGTTGTCGAGCAAGCGGCCGATCAAAAACTCGATCGAGAAATAGTACACGCGCTTTTTGCCCTCGGCGGTGGCGCGGGCGTCGCTCTTGGTGGCAACGGTGCGGGCCTTCTCGGCCACGAGCTTGGCCAGGGCGTTAAAGCGGTCCAGGTCGCTAGCGGCCTCGACGCTCTTGCCGCTGATGCTCATGACGGCATCGCGATAGAGCTCGGTAAACTCCTGCTTGTTGTCGAAGATCTTATTCATACGTTCCTTTCCCCCGGGGATGTTTCTCCCGGAACGGTTATGTCTTGTATCCTACGCCTCGACGAGGCGGGTAATTACAGCTGTAACGGCTTTGTTACGCATCCTTGGCAGACGACTTAACAGAAGCAGACTTGGCCTTGGTAGCGGCTTTTTTGGCAGCCGGCTTCTTGGTCGCGGTAGCCTTAGCAGCGGGCTTTGCGGCGGTCTTGGCCTTTGCCTTGGCCGGAGCCTTCTTGGCAGCCGCAGGCTTGGGCTTCACCGAGGACGTGCGCTTGTGCGTCGCCTTCTTGGGCGCCTCAACCACCGGCGGCTTGTAGCTGCTGGGGCCGCGGCGCTTAAGCACCACGCCAGCCAGACCGGGCACCTTGATTTCGATGGAGTCCATCTGCCCGTTCCAGGGATAGGGCTCGCTCGAGCAGGTGTAGGGCTCCTCGCCGGCATAGCCGCTGCCGCCAAACTCGGGACGGTCGGAATCGAAGATGACCTCCCAGTCGCCCTCGCGCGGCACGCCCACACGGAAGCTCTCGTAGCTCGCCGGGTCAAAGTTGATCAGGATCACCAGGTCGTCATCGACGTCCTCGCCCTGGCGCACAAAGCTCACGATGGACTGCTTGGAGTTGTCCGCATCGATCCAGGTAAAGCCGTCGTCGGTGTAGCCGCGCTCGTACAGGGCGGGCTCGGCGGTGTATAGGTGATTGAGCGCCCTGATAAACGCCTGATGATGCCTGTGAGTCTCGTACTCCTCGGTCAGGAACCACTGGATGGACTCGTAGTAGCGCCACTCAATAAACTGGCCGATCTCGTTGCCCATAAAGTTGAGCTTGGCACCGGGATGAGTCATCTGGTAGAAGGCGAGCGTGCGCAGGCCGGCAAACTGGCGCCACCAGTCGCCCGGCATGCGGCCGATGAGCGAGCACTTGCCGTGCACGACCTCGTCGTGGCTCAGCGGGCAGATGAAGTTCTCGGTAAAGGCGTACATGATGGAGAACGTGAGCAGGCCGTGGTTGCCGGGGCGCCACGGAAAATCGGTCTGCATGTAGTGCAGGGTGTCGTTCATCCAGCCCATGTCCCACTTGTAGTGGAAGCCCAGGCCGCCGTCCTGCGGCGGATAGGTCACGAGCGGCCACGCGGTGGACTCCTCGGCCATCATCATCACGTCGGGGTAGTGCGCCTCTACAGCGCAGTTGACCTGGCGGATAAACGCGCTGGCGTCCAGATCCTCCTCGGTACCGTACTTGTTGAACTTCTTTTGGCCCGGATCGTCGATGCCAAAGTTGAGGTACAGCATGCTGGACACGCCGTCCATGCGGATGCCGTCCACGTGGAAGTTCTCGAGCCAGTACAGCACGTTGGAGACCAGGAAGGAGCGGACCTCGCCGCGGGCGAAGTCAAACTTGTGCGTGCCCCAGTTGGGATGAATCTCGTGCTCAAACAGCATGTGGCCGTTAAAGGTGGCAAGGCCGTGGGAGTCGGCGCAAAAACCGCCGGGTACCCAGTCCATGATCACGCCAATGCCCGCCTCGTGGCACGCATCGATAAAGTGCATGAGCTGCTGCGGGTTGCCGTAGCGCGACGTGGCGGCGTAGTAGCCGGTCGTCTGGTAGCCCCAGGAGCCGTCGAAGGGGTGCTCCATAAGCGGCATAACCTCGATATGCGTATATCCCATATCGCGCACGTAGTCCACGAGCTCAACCGACAGGTCGTCGTAGGTGTAGAACTCGCCGCGCTGTGCGGGGAAGGGATCCATGGGGCCGGGGTAGTTGCCGTACTCGTCCGGCTCGCCTTGCGGCGCGTCGCCGTGGCGCTTCCACGAGCCAATATGCACCTCGTAGATGTTAAGGGGCTGCGACATGTGGTTGTGGCTAGCGCGGCGCTTGAGCCACGCGGCGTCGTTCCACTGGTAGCCATCGAGGGTCCACAGTACGCTGGCGGTACCCGGAGGGCACTCGGCCTTAAAGGCATACGGATCGGCCTTGTAGAGCTTTTCGCCCTCGTTGGTCTCAATGAGATATTTATAGAGCTGGCCCTGCTCGGCGCCAGGAATAAAGCCTTCCCAAATAGCGCTCGTATGCATGGGCACCAGCGGGTTGGCTTCCTCATCCCAGTCGTTAAATTCGCCAATGACATGGACGCTCTTTACGTCGGGCGCCCAAACGCAAAAGCGCCAGCCACGCGTACGGTTCTGCGTGTCGGGGTGAGCGCCCATCTTTTCCCAGCTGCGCTCCCACATTCCAATGCCAAACAGGTAGACATCGTCCTTGGAGAGCTCCGGTGCGTGCGGTGCGACTTTGCGGGTAGCAGGCTTTTTGTTTGCTGGCTTTAGCTTTGTATCGCTCACGTTTGATCCCATCATGACGCGGCAGCGTGTTGCCTTGGTGACTAGATGCGAAAGGTCCAAGGCTGCACGAATCGAAGGGACGGCGAAGTTTCTGTGATTCGTTCCACCTCGCGTGCTCGGTGGAACTTTCGGCAGAAACTACGATAACACCCTTGCGTTAGTTTTATGGACGAAAGCGGATTTGCGGGGGCGTTTAATCGGTAAGCGACATGTTTATACCACTGGCAGAATTGCCGTGGTAAAACTCTTGACAGTTTTACCAATTAGGGTTTCAAAATTGTTAGCCTGACGTTTGGTAAAACGTTTTTAGCAGGTTGTTTACCATTTGACATTGAAAGGTTCGTTTATGTCCCATACCGCCGCTCCCAAGGTTGCTTTTATTTTCGATTGCGACGGCACACTGGTTAATAGCACCCCCGTTTGGGCCTATGCCCAGCCCGAGTTATTGCATCGTCACGGGATTGACGTGACCGTGGATGACTTTGCCCAATTTGAGCACCTGTCGCTGGAGGATGAGTGCCAGGCCTACCACGACACGTGGGGCATTGGCGCGAATGGCGAGGAGCTGTATCGAGAGCTGAGCGACATCTTGATCGATGGCTACTCCAAGGTGCCCCCGCGCGAGGGTCTGCTTGCATTTTTGAAGCAGGCGCAGGCGGCGGGCATTGCCATGTGCGTTGCCACGTCCACGCCGGCCGAGCTGGTTAAGTCTGCGCTTGCGGGCGCCGGGCTCGACGCTTATATGGAGTTTGTTACCACGACGGGCGAGGCGGGGCGCTCCAAGCAATTCCCCGATGTGTACGAGCTGGCGTTGCGTCGCCTGGAAGAGCGCCACGGGTGCAAGTTTGAGCGCGCTTGGGTGTTTGAGGATGCGGTCTTTGGCTTAAAGAGCTCTGGCTCCGCCGGCTTTAAGCGTGTAGGTATTTATGACCCGCATGGCCGCATGAAGCGCGACGATGTGCGCGCCAACTGCGATATCTTTATCGACAGCTACGAGGAGCTTGACCTGGCCCGCGTGCTTTCGTTTGAGGGATAGGCGAGGGCTGTGGCTTGCAAGGTATTAGTTGTCTGCGGCTCGCCCGTGGTGGCGAGCACAGATCTGTTGCGTAGGCTAGCAGGGGAGTGCGACCACGTTGTCGCCGTGGACCGCGGGCTCGACGCGCTGCTGGGCGCCGGCCTGGGCTGCGACGTATATGTAGGAGATGCCGACACGGTAAGCGACGCAGGTCGCGCGTTGGTCGATGCCGCCACCGACTTTGAAGTTGAGCGCCACGACCCGTACAAGGACTATACCGATCTGGCGCTGGCGCTCGATTCCGTCCGTCGTCGCTGGCCGGGTGCCGAAGTGGTTGCGACCTGCGCCACCGGCGGCCGTCCGGATATGGCCATATCCGTTCTGGGGCTGCTCGCGGGCTACAAGGGCGCCCCAGTCTGGATTGCCGAAGACGAGACCACGGCCCGCATCCTACACGGAGGCGAATCCTGGACCATTGTGGGCGCCGAAGGCAAGACGTTCTCCATCATCGCCATTGCCCCCAACACCGTGGTAAGCGAACACGGCCTAGAATGGGAGCTAGACCACAGCTCCCTGGGCCTGTTGGCCGACACCGGCATCTCTAATGTCGTTAGAAAAACGGCCAAGATCCAAGTTCACACCGGCACCGCCATCGCTTACCTATATCATTAGGCATTTAGAGTCTGACCAAAAAAGTCCTTGCACGTCGCGCCAACTTCCCCTATAGTACTACTTCGTCACGGGGGCGTAGCTCAGCTGGGAGAGCGCTTGACTGGCAGTCAAGAGGTCAGGGGTTCGATTCCCCTCGTCTCCACCATCGTGAATGCAAAGGCCTTCGGAATTCTGAAGGCCTTTTTTCATGTCAAAACACCATGCGCTACAAACCCCACCTACGCAACAAAAAGTTGCACAAATTTTTTCCCATTTCTGTACATAGTTTGTTAGCCAAACGCGATTATCAGTGTAGATCGCCGTTCCATTTGGGCTTCAGGAACGCCTCTAATCACCGTTAGCGTCCCAATAACCTGCGCCAACGTGAACAAGTTCCCAAAACAACCCCCTTTAGCACGTCAAATGAACGATATGTTGTCCAACGCAGCCCAAATCAGTTTCGCTAACAGCTTGTGCTAGGATACGTAACGTTACATGAGTTCAACTGTGCTCACGGCTCTAATAGGCCACACAGCACGGGGTTGATCAGCATCCGGTCGTAACGGCGGTGTTAGAAAAACCACGAGCTCCAATATCGATTGTCATGCGCGATTTTGCACTTGCTTTTATGGCTACTTTTAAGTTTGCATTAGATGGTGCAATGAATTGCCACGGCAACCTACAGCAGTTCTGCAGCTGTTTGCGTGCGGTCCAGTTTTGTACCCGCTTGACTGGCTCGCACGCAGCCAGCTGGGGATGCGGTCTTTTTGCGATACACGTCCGCGTCTCTAGTAACTGCACTTATACATACCGTTCACGGTGGGGCAGAGCCACGTGCTTGTCTAACTGGGCTCAGGGTTTGAATATGGAGCGCCTTCGCGCACAAGCGCCCTGGCGAAGCCATACCCAAACCCCGTGAGCCACACGTAAGACAGCAAGGGGGTGGTGCTCGTGTGGTATGTGATCCAGGTCATTAACGGTCGCGAAGACGTAATGCGCGAGCGCATCGAGCGCATGGTGCCGACGAGCACCATGCAGGAGCTCTTTTATCCCCAATTTCAAACAGAAATCAAGGTACACGGCGAATGGGTCGATACGACCAAGCCGCTCTTTCCCGGTTATCTTATCTGCGATACGGCAGATCCCCGAACCGTGCAACAGTTTCTGCTACGCATGGACGACTTTGCCCGAGTGCTATCCCAGGACGGTCAGTTTGTGCCGCTGGCAAAAGAAGAGGTCCAGCTTATTGGCGGATTTACGCATAGGGGAGACCGCGTGGTGCCCATGAGTGAGGCCCTAAAAGACGGCGATCAGGTCGTAGTGACGGCAGGTCCACTGCTGGGCCACGAAGGCCTTATCAAAACCATTAACAGGCGCAAGAGCACCGCTTATTTGGAGCTCGATCTGTGCGGCCGACGCGTAACCACTCGCGTCGGCCTCGCGGTGCTTTCAAACGAGCAGCGCGCCATGCGCAACATCAAAAAGGCAATCGCCTAGCTGCTGGCGGTCGCCACACAGAACAGGGAGGATCCCCGACGCGGGGACGAAGTGTTGGAAGAGAACGTGCCGGATAAAAATCAATATGCAACTGATGCGCCCGTGGGGGCGGCACTGATTGCTCAGGCCATGGACCGGCGTGAGGGCGTCGGCCGTTACAAGGCCATGCAATCCATCATGGACTGGGATCGTTCGCGCCTGGTCTACCGCGCCGTTAAGCGCGCCTTTGACGTCGTGTTCAGCGGCTGCGTGCTGGCCGTCATTTCCGTTCCCAGCCTTGTGCTTGCCGCGGCCATCCGCCTTGAGAGCGAGGGCAACCCCTTCTACAGCCAGATCCGCGTGGGCCAGACCCACCGCGATGGCAGCCTGTCAACCTTCCGCATGTGGAAGTTCCGCTCCATGTACAAGGACGCCGACGAGCGCCTCTCCGAGCTCAAGGAGCAGAACGAGATCGCCGGCGCCATGTTCAAGATGAAGGAGGACCCGCGCGTCACCAGGATCGGCAAGTTCATCCGCAAGCACTCCATTGACGAGTTCCCACAGTTCCTGAACGTGTTTCTGGGCCAGATGTCCGTGGTGGGCCCGCGTCCGCCGCTGCCGAATGAGGTAGCTGAGTACACCGAGTACGACCTGCAGAGGTTAGCAGTGAAACCAGGTATTACGGGGCTCTGGCAGGTTACGGAGCGCAACTCCACCGGTTTCGACGGCATGGTCCGCCGGGACCTCGAATACATAGCCAAGCGCGGAGTCATCACGGACTTCAAGATCATCCTCCTAACGGTTCTGGAGGTCTTTAACGGGAGCGATGCGTACTAATGCAGCATGTTTTCATCATCGGATCCAAGGGAATTCCGGCAAACTACGGCGGTTACGAGACGTTCGTGGAGAAACTGACCGAGAATCAGGTATTGCCCGACATCAAGTACCACGTGGCGTGCGCTGTGGACTCCGCCGAGGAGGTCGGCGAGTTCGAGCACAACGGAGCGCATTGCTTCAAGGTACTACGCAGGCCCGTCGGAGCCGCTAGGGCGATCTTCTACGACATAGACGCCCTCAAGTGGTGCACCGCCTATATCGAGAATAACCGTGTCGAGCACCCCATCGTCTACGTGCTGGCCTGTCGCATCGGACCGTTTTTCGGAAAGTACGTAAAGATGATCCACGCCCTTGGTGGCAAGGTCTTCGTGAACCCCGACGGCCACGAGTGGAAGCGCGCCAAGTGGAGCGCGCCCGTCCGCAGGTACTGGAAAGTCTCGGAGCGCGGGATGGTCAAGCACGCCGACCTGATGGTGTGCGACTCCAAGAACATCGAGAAGTACATTCGAGGGGAGTATGCCGACCTGCACCCCGAGACGACCTTCATCGCCTACGGGGCCGACATCAGGCACTCAGCGCTCGCGGACGACGACCCCAAGTTCACTGGATGGCTCTCCGAGAAGGGCCTCAAGCCCTTCGGCTACTACCTGGTCGTGGGACGCTTCGTGCCCGAGAACAACTACGAGACCATGATCCGGGAGTTCATGGCTTCCGACTCCAAGCGGGATTTCGCGCTCGTGACGGGAGTGGACGACTCCTTCCTCGCGGAGCTCGAGCGGAAGACGCACTTCAAGTCCGACCCACGCATCAAGTTCGTCGGGACCGTCTACGACCAGGAGCTCCTGAAGAAGATCCGTGAGCAGGCTTACGGCTACTTCCACGGCCATGAGGTCGGGGGTACCAATCCGAGCCTCCTGGAGGCGCTGGCGTCCACGCGCCTCAACCTCCTTCTCGACGTCGGTTTCAACCGCGAGGTCGCTGAGGACTCGGCCCTGTATTGGAGCAAGGAATCCGGAGACTTGGCTGAACTTATCAATAGCGCCGACGTGATGGATTGGAAGTCGATCGAGGAGCTCGATACGGCATCGACCTCCGTTATCCGCGACCGGTATTCGTGGCGGTCCATCACTGACAGCTACGAAGACCTTTTCCTCGGAAGGAGATAACCAGTGAAAGGCATCATCCTCGCAGGCGGGTCCGGCACGCGCCTGTACCCGCTCACGCTCGTGACCTCCAAGCAGCTGCTGCCGG
>UQSK01000036.1 GCA_900543605.1 uncultured Collinsella sp. | reverse complement strand
ACGAGATTACTACGCGTCTCGTGGGCTCGGAGATGTGTATAAGAGACAGATTTGGTGGAGCGCGTGCGCGATGTTTCGGGCGTGTATCTGACGGGAAGGTTGCAGTAATGGATCGCGTTGTGGATGGACGTGTGAACGGCGCCCCGTTTGCGGGTATCGTGCTCACGGCGGGAAGCGTGCTGCGTGCCGACGATGCCGCCGGCCCCGTGCTCTCCAAAAAGATGGAGGACGCGCCCATCGCCGGTTGGTACACCATCGACGGCGGGCAAACGCCCGAGGACGACATCATCGAGGTTAAGCGTGAACGTCCGCCGCGTTTGGTTTTGGTCGATGCCGCCGACATGGCGCTGCCCGTCGGCGCCATCCGCTTGCTCGACAAACGTGACGTGGCCCGCAAGTCGATGTTCACCACGCATTCGCTCCCTTTGTCGATTCTGATCGAGGAAATCGAGCAATCGTGCGAAGATATCGTCTTCATAGGGATTCAGCCGGGCGATACGGAGTTCTATAACCCCATGTCCCCGGAGGTCTTTGAGGCCGTCGACGCCGTGTACGACGCCGTGGCCGCCAACGACTTTTCCCACTTTGTCCGCTTGGGGCAGGAGCTGTAGTAGCGTTTGCCCTTGCTGAATAGGAAAGAAGTGATTGACATGGCAGATTCCAAGGTGGAGTGCCCCGCTCCCGATTGCCTGGCGCCCGCCGCGATCGAGGCCAAGACCGAGGCCGCCGGCGTGACCAAGGCTAACCTGCCGGTCGCTAAGGCCTTTCTGTTGGCAATGTTCGCCGGCGCGTTTATCGCCTTCGGCGGCCTGTTCTTTACGGTGTTTTTGAGCGACGGCACGCTGGGCTGGGGTGCCCAGCGCGTCGTGGGCGGCCTGTGCTTTTGCCTGGGCCTGGTGCTGGTGCTGGTGTGCGGCGCCGAGCTGTTTACCGGCAATTCGCTTATGGTCTGCGCGTTCAAGAGCAAAAAGATCACCCTGGCTCAGATGCTCAAGGCCTGGGTCGTCGTGTGGGTCGGCAATTTTGTCGGTGCCCTGTTCATCGTCTTTTTGGTGTACATGGCCGGCATCTATAAGCTCAACGGCGAGGCGGTCGCCAATTCCATGGTGAGCGTCGCCGCCGGCAAGGTGACGATCGACTGGGTGACGATCTCCTTCCGCGGTATCCTGTGCAACATCTTTGTGTGCCTGGCCGTGTGGATCGGTACCGCCGGCAAGACCGTGGTCGATAAGGTCGTGGGCATTCTGCTGCCCATCGCCGCCTTTGTGGCCTGCGGTTTTGAGCACTGCGTTGCCAACATGTACTTTTTGCCCATGGGTGCCGTGATGCACGCGTGCGGCTATGGTGCCAAGGTCGCCGGCGCCGATGCACTCAACGTCGCGGGTATTGCGTTTAATCTATCCGCCGCCACGCTGGGCAACATCGTGGGCGGCGCGGTTCTGATCGCGCTCGGCTACTGGTTTGTCTACGCCAAGAAGTCCGAGGCGTAAGGTACCGTCTGTTTGACGTTGGGCCTCCCGCGGGGCGTTGCCGTGCGGGAGGCTTTTTGGGTCTGGGGCTCGTTGGCGTGCTGCTGGCCTGTTGTGTTTGACCTGTGAAAGGGGTAATCGAGATGGCATCTGCTGTGGAGCGTGACGGTCGCGCTGTGGTGACCACATGCGGGGGATGCTATGCCGATTGCGCCTTTGCGGCACGCGTTGAGGATGGTCGTGTGGTGGCCGAGTTGCCGGTGCCGGGGCATCCGTGCGCGGCGCGTGCCCTCTGCGCCCGCGGACGGCATCGCCTGGCAATGCCGTTTGACGAGCGCGACCGCATTGTGCACCCCATGCGACGCCGCCGGGATGGCTCGGGGTTTGATGCGATTACCTGGGACGAGGCGTTTGCTCAGATTGCCGAGCGTCTTTTGGGGATTGTTGACGAGTGCGGGCCTCGTGCGCTGGGCATGACGCTCGGCGTGCCCTCGTTCGACCGCTACTGGGCGTATTGTTTTATGCATGCGCTGGGCTCGCCCAACGTATACGGTGCCGATGGCGCCTGCGAGGTAAGCCGACTTACCGGTTGGGAACACAGCCTGGGCTATAGTCCCGCCTCCGACCTGGCGCATACCGATTGCATCATGTATCTGGGGCGTTCCATCGTCGATTCGTCGACGATGGGGGCTGTCGATGCGCTCAACGATGCACGCCGGCGCGGGGCGAAGATCATCGTGGTCGACCCCCGGCGCAGCGGCTCCGCCGCGCTTGCCGATCGCTGGCTCCGCGTGCGCCCGGGCTGTGACTTGGCCTTGTTGCTGGGCATTGCGCATGTGCTCATTGCCGAGGACTTGTACGACAACGAGTTCGTTGCCCGCTATACCACGGGTTTTGACGAGCTGGCGCTGGCGGCCCGTGCTTGGACGCCCGAGTGGGCCGAGTCGATGTGCGACGTGCCGGCGGACGATATCCGTGCGACTGCGCGTGATTTGGCTGCCGCCGTGCCCGCCGCTGTGGTGGATGCGGGCTTTCATGGCGGCATCGGTATCGCGTATGCCAATAGCACCCAGACTGCGCGCGCGATTTGTCTGGTCGATGTGCTGCTGGGCTGTATCGGGCATGTGGGCGGCGCGCTCAATCCACCTACACCGCTTGCGCTGGGCGACTTGGATCCTGTGCGTTTCGCGACGCCGCCGGTGCCGCGTGGGCCCAAGCTGGGGTCCGAGCGCTATCCACTGGTCGATCCGGTGCGCGGCCTGTGCACGACCATCGGTCAGTCGATTCTTGCCGGCGATTTGCGTGGGCTCATCGTCTATGCCAGTAACCCCGGTGCGGGCTATGGCAATGCACAGGCTTGGTTGAGTATTTTGCAGCGGCTCGACTTGCTTGTGACGATTGATATTCGCTGGTCCGAGACGGCGCGTGCTTCTGACTTCGTGCTGCCCGACGTGACGTATCTGGAGGCCGACCGTGGCGTGGGAACGGTGACAGGTGCCAACGATGCGCGCCTGTTCTACCGCAACGCCGTGCTGCCCGTGTTGCATAACGACACGCGTCCCGGTCGGGAGATCTTTGCCGGGTTGGCTGCGGCCTGCGGCGTAGGCGAGTACTTCGACTTTACGCCGGACGACCTTGCGGCTGCCCAGGTGGCGCCCTTTGGGATCGATCTGGACGAGCTCAAGGAACGCGGTTGGGCCGATACGGGCGTGCCGCTGCCGTCGCGCACGGGTGAGCCGGCGATTCCCCTGGATGGCGGCAAAATTGCGCTGGCAAGCGACGTATGGGAACGAGCCGGCCTGGGTTGTGTACCCAACTGGATCGCTCCCATGGTGGAGCCTGGCCCGGGGATGTTTCGCCTCATTAGCGGCAACCGTCCCTTTGAGTCGCATACCTCGCGCAGGCTCGCGGCCCAAGGTGCCGCCGAGGTTGGGTCGGACCTGGATGCCGTGCAGATGAATGCCGATGCTGCTGCGCACATGGGCATCGCCGACGGCGAGATCGTCGAACTCGTGAGCGACATGGGCCGGGACCGCGTGCGCGTGGAGACGACGCCCTATCTGCATCCGGCATGCATCTTCACCTCGGCCGCTCCCGGCGGGCGTTCGTTTGGCGCCGATGCCGGTGGCGCTCAAGCCTTGGGCGTGGGCCCGCTCGACCATACGCCGTTGCGTTGGGACCCGTTGACGGGCGCTGCGCTCACCCAGGAAAATGCCGTTCGCGTGGAAAAGATCGCGGCACGCGAGGATAATAGCGAGTAATTGACTCAGCTGATCGAATTGGCTGATAGTTTGACATTCGAACGATTGATTCACCTTTGGTTTTGAAAGGCCGCACATGAGCGATAGCCAGAACATGTCCGATGAGGTGCGCGCCCGCCTGCGCGCCATCCCTTCCGTCAACGAGCTGCTTGCCGAGTGGCCGGTGGTGAAGGCGACAGGGGAGACCTGCGACGCGGTGGTGCATGCCGCCGTCACGGCCGTGCTCGACGAGGAGCGCGCCGCCATTCGCGCCGGCGCCACCCCGCGCTCTAAGCGCGACCTTGCTTCGGCCATCGAGTGGCGTGCGCACCGCTCCGCGCTGCCGAGCCTGCGCCCTGCCGTCAACGCTACGGGTGTGGTCATCCATACCAACTTGGGTCGCGCCCCGCTCGCGGAGTCGGCCGCCAAGGCCGTGGCCGAGGTTGCACGCGGCTACAGCACGCTCGAGTACAGTGTGGACACTTGTTCGCGCGGGTCGCGCAAGGAGCACGCCGCGCAGCTGATCCGCTCACTCACCGGTGCCGAGGACGCGCTCGTGGTCAACAACAACGCCGCCGCTGTGCTGCTGGTGCTGGCGACTCACGCCGCGGGCAAGGAAGTCATCGTCAGTCGCGGCGAGCTTGTCGAGATCGGCGGCAGCTTCCGTATCCCCGATGTCATGGCGGCTTCGGGCGCCAAGCTCGTCGAGGTCGGAGCCACCAACCGCACGCATTTGGGCGACTACGAGCGCGCCATCACGCCCGACACGGCGATGATCCTTAAGGTCCATCCTTCCAACTATCGCATCGAGGGCTTTCACGAGGAGTTGGGTTCTCGGGAGCTTGCGGCGCTTGCTCACAAGCATGACCTGCTGTTCTACGAGGATCAGGGCTCGGGCGCGCTGTTGCCCGACGACATCTTGGTGCGCGGCGGCGAAGAAACCACGCCGGCTTCGGTTTCGGCAGGGCTCGATCTGGTGTCGTGCTCGGGCGATAAGCTGCTCGGTGCCGCGCAGGCGGGCATTATCATGGGTCGCCGCGATCTGGTGCAGGCCTGTGGGTCGCATCCGCTTATGCGCGCCCTGCGTCCGGGAAAGCTCGCACTGGCGGCTCTCGAGGCTACGCTGCGCATTTACATGGATGGGGCGGATGTGGCCCATCGCGAGGTGCCGGTGCTCAACATGCTCACGCTTCCGCAGGCTCATCTGGAGCGCCGCGCACGCAAGCTGCGCGAGCTGATGGTGGCGGGCCTCGATAAGGCTGGCTGCCCGTGTGCCGTGCAGGTGGAAATCGTCGAGGAGTCGTCGACTCCCGGTGGCGGCTCGCTGCCTACCGTGGAGCTGCCCACGATGTGCGTTGCCATCTGCCCGGTCGACGGGCGCCTGTCCGTCGACGCGCTCAAGCGCTCTCTCGTCCAAGACTTCGATACGCCGGTCGTCACGCGCGCCTCGCACGACCGCATTCTGTTTGATGTACGCACGCTCGTGGGCGACCGCGATATCGAGACGGCGGCATCGACGCTCGTCGCTTGCGTTGAGAAGGCGGTTGCACGATGAGTGAGGCTCAGGCGCTGGTGGAGTGCCCCGTTATCGTTGGCACGGCGGGCCACGTCGACCACGGTAAGTCGGCGCTGGTCGAGGCGCTGACCGGCAAGAATCCCGACCGTCTGGAGGTCGAGCGTCGCCGGGGCATGACCGTGGAGCTGGGCTTTGGCGAGCTGGCGCTGCCGAGTGGCAAGATCGTCGGCCTGGTCGACGTGCCGGGGCATGCCCATTACCTGCGCGCCATGGTGCAGGGTGCGACGGGCATCGACGTTGCCGTGCTGGTGGTTTCGGCCGTCGAGGGCGTGATGCCGCAGACCCGCGAGCACGTGCATGTGCTGGAGCTGCTGGGCGTTACGCACATGGTGGTCGCGCTGACGATGTGCGACCTGGCCGATAGCGAGATGGTTGATCTGGCCGAGCTCGATGTCGATGACTTTTTGTCGGGTACTGTGTTTGCGGGCGCGTCAATTGTGCCCGTGTCGTCTAAGACGGGCGAGGGGATTGACGGGCTGCTTGCGGTGCTCGACGAGCAGGTGGGTGTCTGCTGGGATACCTGTCGCGAGCGTGCCGAGCGGAGCGATGCCGCGCCGCGCCTGCCGATTGACCGCTGCTTTACGATCAAGGGCGCCGGCACCGTCGTGACGGGAACGCTGCACGATGCGCCGGTTGCGGTGGGCGATGAGCTCGTCGCGCTGCCGTCGCGCACGGTCTGTCGTGTGCGCGGGATTCAGGTGCATGGCGATACGCCGCGCGCGCTGCCTGGGCAACGCGTGGCGCTCAACCTGGTTGGTGACGGTGTCGCGGCGCTTGACCGTGGCGAGATGCTGGGCGTGGCGGACCGCTTTGGTCAGACGTTGCGCTTTATGATGACGTTCACCTACCTGGGCCGCGAGGGCGCCAAGCCGCGCGTGCTCGAGTCGGGCGCGCGTGTGCATGTGATGGCGGGTACGGCCGAGGTCGTCGGCCGCATCATGCTTTTGGAGGGCGAGGCCCCCATGGCGGTGGGCGAGACCCGTACCGTACAGGTGCGCTTGGAGGAGCCGCTGCCGCTGCGAGCCGGAGACCATGCCGTGGTGCTGTCGTATTCGCCCGTTATGCTCATTGGCGGCGGGCGCGTGCTGCTTTCGCGCTGCCGTCGCTCGCGCGAGCTTTCGGCGGGGGAGCGCGCGCTGCTTGCGGCACTCGAGTCCGGCGATACCGCCGCTGGTGTTGAGGCGTGGCTGGCGCTGCAGACGTTGCCGGTTGCGGCCGTTGATGTTGCTAGGGGTTTGGATCTTGGTATCGGCGAGGTCGATACCGCGCTGCGCGGGCTGGTGGCGCAGGGCGCTGCTTGCGCGCTTGCTGGCTCGGATGGCTCGCTGTATGCAGATTCTTCCGCGCTCGACGCCGCTATGGATGCCCTTGCTGCGACCCTGTCAGCCATGCACGCGGCGGCTCCCAAGGAGACGGGCTTTACGCCTGGCGCCGTTGCCCATGCTGCGTGGCCTGCCGCTGATGAAGGCGTTGCCTCGGCTCTGATTGCCGAGGGCTGCTCGCGTGGCGTGTGCGCCGCCGAGGGCGCCGAGGTATTCGATCCGCATTCGGCCGCCGCGGCGGCACGCGTGGTGCGAGAGGCTTGCGAGCGCATTGTCGCGCTGCTTGACGAGACCGGCCTGGACGCACCGGCGCTTCCCGAGGTGGGCGAACAGCTGCAGCTCGGCCGCGACACCATGACGCGTGCCCTGCGCGAGCTTTCGCTCAACCGCTCGATCGTTAAGGTCGAGCGCGACGTTGCCTTGTCCGCTGCCGCCGAGGCCCATGCGCGCGAGCTCGTCGCCGCCGCCATTGAGACAGCCGGTGGCGCAGCCACAACGAGCGTGCTGCGCGAGGCCCTGGGCGTGTCGCGCAAACGCGCCATCAGCATCTTGGAGCACCTGGATGCCGTGCGCTTTACGGTGCTCGACAAGGAGGCCGGCGGCCTGCGCTCCCTGCGCTAGGCCGGTCACCCGCTCCCGCCTCCTCAGTTGCGGTGAAATAGTTCCTATTTGGAGGCTTTGGCAGCAAATACAGGAACTATTCCACCGCAACTTCTTGCTCGTCTTTTTGGGATGGAGCCGTTTCGGTTTGGTAAAATACCTCCGCACTTGGGAACGGATGGGCTCCGGTGGGCTCCGCGGTCCTCAAAACCGTTGCGAGGCGTGCAAAACGTCTTGGATGTGTTCGATTCACATACGTTCCCGCCATACGCTACCAGCGCTTTTGTGCTCGCGGTCTTGCTGCGTGCCGCAAAGGCGCTGTTTTGTTTTTGCACGGGCTTTTCGTAGCGCCGCTATTTCGGTGGCGGTATTTGGCTTCGTGTGCCGGATTTTGAGCATGCCGATGGGGGTGGTTTGCCGTATGACTACCGTAAGACGGACCGATCTTTCTTGTGTCGTCCAGGCGGGCGGGTTGTCGTCGCGCATGGGCTGCGATAAGGCGCGCATGGCGTTTTGCGGTGAGCCGCTCATCGAGCGCGTACTGGGTCGGTTGGCGCCAGTTGCCGGTGAGTTGGTCGTGACGACGTCGCGTCCCAGCGAGCTTGCCTACCTTGAGGAGCGCACGTTTGGCGGCCTGGTGCCGCGAATAGTGCCGGACCTTGAGGGGTCGGCGGGCGCCATGCGCGGCATCGCGAGCTCGCTGGCTGCGGCTCGGCTTCCTCATGCGGCTATCGTCGCCTGCGATATGCCGTTTGTCTCGCCGGAACTCATCGGCGCGCTTGCCGATCGTGTTGAGGCCGAGGCGCTCGACGTGTGCGTGCCGCGCGAGGAGCGGGGGATTGAGCCGCTTTGCGCCGTCTGGCGCCGTGACGCGTGTGCGCCGGTTGCCCAAGAGCTGCTCGCCTGCGACCGCCAGCGCATTCGCTGCCTGATCAATCGCGTTCAGGCCGGTTATATGGATGAGCCGCAGATTGTTAAGGCCGCGGGCTCGACGCTCTGCTTTGAAAACGTCAATACACCCGAGGAGTTTGCGGCGGCCGAGTTGCTTGCCTAGACGATTGGAGTTGCCATGTCTCACGATATTTGTCCCGACACGGGAGAGCCTTGCACTTGCGATGGTTCCGAGCCCTGTACCTGCGGCTGCGGTGGCTGTGGGCATACTGCGGAAGAGGAAGCGGCCGCCGCGGCGTATCGTGAGGCACACCTCGAAGGCCCATCCGGTGATGCCCTCGACCACGAGCGCAAGATTATCGTTTCGTTCGATAGCACCTTCGATGTGATGGAATGCGAGCAGCTGTGCCTTGCCGCCGGTGTGCCCGGGCGCATCATGCCGCTGCCTGGCTCCATCACCGCCGGCTGCGGACTGTGCTGGGCTATGCCGTTCTCGGGCGATGCCCTCGCCGCCTTCCGTGCCGCCACCGAGGGCCACGTAATCCCCGCCGACTACCATCAGCTCGTCCTCTAACCACCAAAACCACCACAAAGGTGCCTGTCCCCAATGTGGTGGTTCGGAACATGTGGACGAAACAGCTTCGAAACACGCGATTTGCACGTTGGGTGCTCAAAAACGCTTCTACCTGCATCGTAATCAAAACGAAACATCTGCTCGTCGGCTTATGCGTAACTTTCCCGCAACAGTGCGATATTATCCATACTCGATAAAGCTCGCGGCGCATGGGGCGCCTCGAACGATACTTTTCTTTTCCATCAATTGGAGGAAGCATGAGCTACACGCAGAAAGTTCTCGAAGAGCTCAAGGCCCGCTATCCCGAGCAGCCTGAGTTCATCCAGGCCGCGACCGAGATTCTCGGCACCATCCAGCCGGCGCTCGACGCCCATCCCGAGTACGAGGAGGCCGCCCTGCTTGAGCGCCTCGTCGAGCCCGAGCGCATCGTCATGTTCCGTGTTCCCTGGGTCGACGACCAGGGCAAGGTTCAGGTCAACCGCGGTTACCGCGTCGAGTTCAACTCTGCCATTGGACCCTACAAGGGCGGCCTGCGCTTTAACCCGACGGTCACCCTGGGTATGCTCAAGTTCCTGGGCCTGGAGCAGATCCTTAAGAACAGCCTGACCACCCTTCCCATGGGCGGCGGCAAGGGCGGCTCCGACTTTGACCCCAAGGGCAAGTCCAACAACGAGATCATGCACTTCTGTCAGTCCTTTATGACCGAGCTCTATCGCCACATCGGCCCCAACACCGACGTTCCCGCCGGCGACCTGGGCGTTGGCGGCCGCGAAGTTGCCTACCTGTTCGGTCAGTACAAGCGCCTGACCAACGAGTGGACCGGCGTCCTCACCGGCAAGGGCCTCTCCTTTGGCGGCTCTCTCGCCCGTACCGAGGCCACCGGCTACGGCCTGGTCTACTTTGCGGACGAGTACCTCAAGAGCCGCGGTGACTCCTTCGAGGGCAAAAACGTCGTCGTTCACGGCTCCGGTAACGTCGCTATCTACGCGGTCCAGAAGGTCGCCCAGCTCGGCGGCAAGGTGCTCGCCTGCTCCGATACCCACGGCTGGGTCGAGGATCCCGACGGCATCGACTACACTGTGCTCGAGCACGTCTACAACAAGAAGCGCTCCGGCCACGACAAGGGTGTCACGCTCGCCATGTACGTTGACGAGAAGCCCAACGCCGTGTGGCACGAGGGCGACGGCCGCGGCGTGTGGCAGCTGCCCTGCGACATCGCGCTGCCCTGCGCTCGCGAGAACACGCTGCTGCTCGAGGACGCCCAGGCGCTCGTCGCCAACGGCTGCAAGGTGGTCGGCGAGGGCGCAAACATGCCCACGACTATCGAGGCCACGACCTACTTTCAGGAGAACGGCGTCGCCTTCATGCCCGGTAAGGCTGCCAACGCCGGTGGCGTGCTCGTGTCCGGCCTGGAGATGAGCCAGAACGCCGAGCACCTGTCCTGGACCTTCGAGGAGGTCGACGGCAAGCTCGAGCAGCTCATGCGCGGCATGTTCCACAACGTGGACGACACCGCCAAGGAGTATGGCCAGGAGGGCAACTTTGTCATGGGCGCCAACATCGCCGGCTTCCTGAAGGTCGCCGATGCCATGCTCGCCCAGGGCGTCTGCTAAATCTTCGCTCGACATAGCATGTGATAAGGCTCTCAGCCATTCCGGCTGGGAGCCTTTTTTGATCCGTTGGGGACGGAGGAAAACGGATCATTTTGTCTCGGCATGAGTTGCGGCCCCTCGTTTGGTACACTTAAACGTACTGGACAAGTGAAGAGATGGGGGAGAACGTGCTCAAGTTCGGTACCTACGTCCGTGTTGGAAACGCGGCCGAAGCCTATGAGCTCTTGCAGAAGAACCGCAACAACAAGATTGTGGGCGGCGGCATCTGGATGCGCCTGGGATCGCGTCGCGTGGCGACGGCGATTGACCTTTCGGCCTGCGGACTCGATCAGATCGAGGAGACCGAGACCGAGTTTCGCATCGGTGCCATGTGCACCCTGCGCCAGCTCGAGCGCCATGCCGAGCTCAACGCGCTTGTCAACCATGTCTTTGAGTTCGCCGTCCACGATATCGTGGGTGTGCAGCTGCGCAACACCGCCACGGTGGGTGGCAGCATCTACGGCCGCTTTGGCTTCTCGGACGTTCTCTCCGCCTTCCTCGCGCTCGATTCCTATGTTGAGCTGACGGGCGCCGGTCGCGTGCCGCTCGCCGAGTTCGCGGACATGGGCTATATGCGCGACGTGATCGAGCACGTGGTGGTCGTCAAGCACGATTACCGCGCAAGCTACGAGGCCGTGCGCAAGGCCGCGACCGACTTCCCCTCCTTAAACGTCACCGCCGCTTGGTGGGACAACTCCTGGCATGTCACCGTGGGTGCCCGCCCGTTGCGCGCGACCCTGCTGCAGGGCGAGGCATGCGGCCTTACCGCCGAGCAGCCTTCCGAGGACGAGCTGCGCGCCCTGGCCGCATCCGTGCGTGCCCTGAGCTATGGCACCAACCTGTGGGGCTCGGCCGACTACCGCCGCCGCATCTCGGCGCCGCTTGCGATTCAGGCCGTGCGCCGCGTCGCCGGCATCGAGCTTTCGGCCGCGCTTGCCCGCGAGCTCGAGGGCGTGCAGATTCCCAAGTTTGCCACGGACGAGTATTCCTGCCGCCGCGTGCCCGGCGTCGATTCTAGCGAGGTGCGCTAATGGCTGCCAAACTCATCGATCTTTCCTTTACGCTCAACGGCCGCAAGGTCAAGGTTCAGATTGCCCCCGATACCATGCTATTTTCGCTGTTGCGCGAGCAGGGTTGCGCGTCGGTGCGCTGTGCCTGCGAAACCACCAACTGCGGCCTGTGCACGGTGTGGCTCGACGGTGACCCGGTGCTGAGCTGCTCGGTTCCCGCCGCGCGCGTCGAGGGCCGCTCCATCACCACGCTCGAGGGCCTCAAGGCCGAGTCCGAGGCGCTCGCCCGTGCAATGGCTGCCGAAGGCGCCGAGCAGTGCGGTTTTTGCGCCCCCGGCCTTATCATGAACGTGCTGGCGCTTGCCCGCGCCGCCAAGGAGGACCCGAGCCTCGTCGCCACGCGCGAGGAACTCTCGCGCCAGCTCGCCGGCAACCTCTGCCGCTGCAGCGGTTACGAGAGCCAGCTGCGCGCCATCGTTCGCTTCCTCAACGAGTCCGGCGTACAGGTGGGCTTTGAGATGCCCGAGCTACCGGTCAACGACACCAGCTGCGATGGCGTCTCGTACAAGCAGATCACCAAGAAGCAGCCCAAGAAGGACTCGAAGGCGCTGCTCGAGGGTCGCCCCGTCTACACGGGCGACCTGGTGCCCGCCGGCGCGCTCATCGTCAAACTCAAGCGCAGCCCGTATGCGCGCGCCAAGATCCGCTCCATCGATACGTCGCGCGCCTTGAAGGTGCCCGGCGTGGTGGGCGTCTACACCTACGAGGACGTGCCCAAGCGCCGCTTTACCATCGCCGGCCAGAGCTATCCGCAGCCGAGTCCCTACGACCGTCTGATTCTCGAGAACCTGGTGCGCTACCAAAACGAAGAGGTGGCGATCGTCGCCGCCGAAACTGAGGAGGCCGCCGACAAGGCGCTCAAGCTCATTAAGGTCGACTACGAGGTGCTCGAGCCCCTGCTCGACTTTACCAAGGCACTCGATAACGACATCGTGGTCCACCCCGAGGGCGACGTGACCTTTATGTTCCCGCAGGGCGGCGATGTCCCGCGCAACTTGGTATGCAGCGGTACCAGCGATTATGGCGACCTGGACGAGGCCTTCGCCCAGAGCGACATCGTCTTTGAGCGCATCTACACCAGCCAGGCCACGCAGACTGCGCCCATGGAGACCTTCCGTGCCTTCGCGACGACCGACGCGTTCGGCCGCATCTCGGTGACCACCTCTACGCAGGTGCCCTTCCACGTGCGCCGCATGGTCGCGCAGTCGCTCGACATCCCGCAGTCGCAGGTGCAGGTCATCAAGCCGCGCATCGGCGGCGGCTTTGGCTCCAAGCAGACGGGTTGCTGCGAGATTTTCGTGGCGTTCGTGACCCAGCAGACCGGCCGTCCGAGCTACTGCTGCTACACCCGCGAGGAGACCATCACCGCGGGCAACTCGCGCCACCAGATGCAGATGACCGTTAAGCTGGGCGCCATGAACGACGGCACCATCACGGCCATCGACCTGCACACGTTGTCTAACGCCGGCGCTTATGGCGAGCATGCCACCACGACGATTGGCCTTTCGGGCCACAAGAGCCTGCCCATCTACAACCACGTAAAGGCGAGCCGCTTTAGGTGGGACGCCGTCTACACCAACACCAACCGCGGCGGCGCGTATCGCGGCTATGGTGCCACCCAGGGCCAGTTTGCCGTGGAGAGCGCCGTCAACGAGCTCGCCGACATGCTGCACATGGACCCCGCCGACCTGCGCCTTAAGAACATGGTGCGCGAGGGCGAGGTCATGCCGCAGTACTATAACGAGAAGCTCAACGCCTGCGCGCTCGATCGCTGTCTGCTGCGCGCGATGGACATGATCGGCTGGCGCGACAAGCCGCTGGCCGTGGACCTGGGCGACCGCGTGCGCGCCCTTGGCTGCGCGCTCACCATGCAGGGATCGGGCATCTCCAACGTGGATATCGCCGGCATCGACATGCGCTTGGAAGAGGACGGCTTCATTACCATCGGCACCGGCGCCACCGATAACGGCATGGGCGTCGACACGATCCTGGCGCAGATTGCCGCCGAGGAGCTGGGTGTGGAGAGTTCGATGATCGTGGTGCGCGGCGTGGACACCGATGTGTCGCCGTTCGACGCCGGCTCGTACGCGAGCTCGGGCACGTACGTGACAGGTCTGGCAGCCAAGAACGCCGCGACCGAGCTGCGCGAGAAGATTTGCGCCAAGGCCGCCCAGATGTGGGATGTGGACGCCGCCGACGTGGTCTTTGATGGCCAGTACGTGCGCCTGTCCGACGAGCGTGCCGCGCGCGAGCAGAATCGCTACCTCACGCTGCGCGACTTTGCCAACCTGTGCGTCAAGAACATCGCGGGCGGCGACGCGCTCACCTCGCATGCCTCTGCCTGCCTGCCCGTTTCGCCTCCGCCGTTTATGGCCGGCATTGCCGAGGTTGAGGTCGACAAGACCACCGGCAAGGTGACCGTGGTGGACTACGCGGCGGCTGTGGACTGCGGCACCGTGATCAACGAGGCACTCGCGCGCGTCCAGGCCGAGGGCGGTATTGCCCAGGGCATCGGTCACGCGCTCTACGAGATCGTCGAGCACGACGAGTGCGGCCGTCTGCGCACCGGCAACTTTATGAGCTACAAGCTGCCCACGCGCCTGGATATCGGCAGCATTCGCGTGGCCTTTGAGCCGAGTTACGAGCCGACGGGCCCGTTTGGCGCCAAGTCGATCGGCGAGGTCGTCATCAACACGCCGCTCGCCGCCGTGGCCTCGGCCGTGGCACACGCTACCGGACACCAGGTGCGCTCGCTGCCGATCACGCCCGAGAAGGCCCTGCTGGGGGAGTAGGCGAGGCGACGCAGCCGCCGCTCTTTGTCGAGCCCTGGGAAACTGCAGCCCACTTTTCGTCCGAATTGTGGGCTGCAGGAGATAGCCGATGGGGGGTAGCTAATTTGGGACGGGGCTTTTTTAGCTACCCCGCTTGTGGGGGTAGCTAAAAAAGCCCCGTCCCAAATTAGCTACCCTGTTCCGCTGTAACTCGTGGTGAGGTCGTGAGCTTGTAAAAGGTGTGCGTGCGCTTGCCGTTCGTATCTGCTATCATTCCTAGTCTGTGCGCTCATGCGGGCGTGGCGGAATTGGTAGACGCGCCAGATTTAGGTTCTGGTGGGATTCCCGTGAAGGTTCGAGTCCTTTCGCCCGCACCATCGCACTTGCGTCGGCCCTGGCCGTCGCGACACTTTGTTGCATAAAGGTACCAGCACCTCAGATAAGCTGGGCAGTATGAGGAGGAACGTGTTGAACATCACCGCTTCTGACGTCAAGGACGCCAAGCTCACCGCTACGGTCACCATCCCGGCCGCCGACGTCGACGCCGCGATCAAGAAGGCCTACAAGGACACCGCCAAGAAGTACCGCTTCCCGGGCTTCCGTGCCGGCAAGGCTCCCCGTCCGGTCATCGACTCCGCTCTTGGCGCCGAGGCTACCCTCGCTCAGGCCACCAACGACCTGATCGCCGCCAACGAGCCCGCCGTCCTCAACGAACTGGACATCGTCCCCACCAAGAACGGTGACTACAAGGAGCTCGACCTCGCTAAGGATCACGAGGACTACACCTACACCGTCGAGTTCTCCCTGCGTCCTGCCGCCGAGCTCTCCTCCTTCGACGCCGTCGAGATCGAGATGCCTCCCGCGGAGGTCACCGAGTCCGAGATCAACAACCAGGTCGAGATGCTCCTCAACTACCGTGCCACCTTCGAGGACGTCGAGGGTCGCGCCGTCGAGGCCGAGGACTACGTCACCGTCGACCTCAAGGCCGTCGAGAACGCCGACAACTTTGCCGCCGAGGGCCGCATGCTCATCGCCGGTAGCGACAGCAACCCCAAGGAGTTCAACGAGGCCCTGATCGGCGCTAACGTTGACGACGTCAAGACCGTCACCTGGACCGACGAGGTCGAGGAGGGCGAGGAGGCCGAGACCCACACCGTCGAGGTCACCGTCAAGGGCATCAAGGTTCGCAACACCCCCGAGCTCACCGACGAGCTCGTCAAGTCCGACTTTGGCTTTGACAGCATCGACGCCATGCGCGACGCCATCAAGATCGAGATCGAGCAGGACAAGGCTTCCCGCCTTCCGGCAGAGAAGGAGAACCGTTGCGTCTCCGCTCTCGCCGAGCGCCTGCAGCTCGACGAGATGGATGCCGACTACGAGCAGTCCGTCTTTGAGGAGCTTGGCCAGAACTTCCTGTCCAACCTCGCTGCCCGCGGCATGACGCTGGACACCTGGCTGCCCGCTTCCGGCCTGACCATGGAGCAGTTCATCGGCGACCTGCACAAGCAGGCCAACGACGTTGCCCGTGAGTCCCTGGCTCTGGACGCCCTCGCCCGCGAGCTCAAGATTGAGGTCACCGAGGACGACATCAACGCCGAGTTCGAGAAGGCCGGCGTCAAGGACGTCGAGGCTTCCAAGGCCGAGTTCATCGCCGATGGCCGCATGCCTGCCGTCCGCGAGTCCATCCGTCGCTCCAAGGCCGTCGACCACCTGGTCGAGAACGCCAAGGTGACCGAGGTCGACGAGACCGCCAAGGACGCCGAGTAATTCTCGCCACCTTGCCCGCGAGCGCATGCGTGCGCCCGTGATGGGGTAAAGTTATACACCGGTTATCCGGTTGCTTCGTACGGTGCCAGCCAATGCATAGCATGCGGGCACCGTACGTTTATCTAGAACCAATTTGGTCCGCAAGAGAGAAATGGAGATGCGTATGATCGCTAAGTTCGATTCCGCCCTCGTGCCATACGTTATCGAGCAGACGCCGCGCGGTGAGCGCAGCTACGATATCTATTCGCGCCTGCTCAACGACCGCATCATCTTCTTGGGCGAGGAGATTAACTCCGTCAGCGCCAACCTGGTCGTTGCCCAGCTGCTGCATCTTGAGAGCCAGGATGCTGAGAAGGATATCTCGCTCTACATCAATTCGCCCGGTGGCGAGGTTTACTCCGGTCTGGCGATTCTTGACACCATGAACTTCATCAAGCCGCAGGTCTCCACCATCTGCGTCGGTATGGCCGCGTCTATGGCCGCCGTGCTGCTTTCGGCCGGCGCCAAGGGCAAGCGCTTCTGCCTGCCGCACTCCAAGGTCATGATTCATCAGCCCAGCGGCGGTGCCCAGGGCCAGCAGACCGAGATCGAGATCGTGGCCGAGGAGATCAAGAAGACCCGTCGCGAGCTCAACCAGATCCTGTCCGACGCCTCGGGCCAGCCCATCGAGAAGGTCCAGGCCGATACCGAGCGCGACAACTACCTGACCGCTGCCGAGGCCCTCGACTACGGCCTGATCGACCGCATCGTCACCTCGCGCGATCTCGCCGCGAAGGACGCCTAGGATGGCCGGTAACATGCAGGACAACTTCGACGAGAACGGCAACCCCATCCGCTGCTCCTTCTGCGGAAAAGAGCAGGGCCAGGTCCGTCGCCTCGTAAAGGGCCCGACCAACATCTTTATCTGTGACGAGTGCGTCGCCGCTTGCTCCGAGATTCTGGAGGAGTCGCTGGCTTCGGACTTTATGGACGCCGCCCGCAACGGCAAGCTGCCGGGCTTCCTCAACGACCACGGTCAGGCTGCATCCCAGCCCGCCGTGGACCCCGAGACCGAGGGCTTTGAGCTTGAGGACGACCGCCAGGTCATCACGCACGTGCCGACGCCGCACGAGATCTATGACGAGCTTTCGGCCTATGTTATGGGTCAGGAGGACGCCAAGCGCGCCATGTCGGTGGCCGTGTACAACCACTATCGCCGCGTGATCGAGGGCGGCGCCGCGGTGTCTGCCTTTGACGACGGCGTGGGCTCGCAGTTCGACGACGATATGGACGAGGTAGAGCTCGCCAAATCCAACATCCTGCTGCTCGGTCCCACCGGTACCGGTAAGACCCTGTTGGCCCAGACGCTCGCGCGCATCCTCGAGGTGCCGTTTGCCATCGCCGACGCCACCGCGCTTACCGAGGCAGGTTACGTGGGTGAGGACGTGGAGAACATCCTGCTCAAGCTTATCAATGCTGCCGATGGCGACATTGAGCGCGCTCAGGTTGGCATTATCTACGTGGACGAGATCGACAAGATCGCCCGCAAGGCCGAAAACCTCTCCATCACCCGCGATGTCTCGGGCGAGGGCGTTCAGCAGGCGCTGCTTAAGATCCTTGAGGGCACGGTAGCTAGCGTTCCGCCCACCGGCGGCCGCAAGCATCCCCAGCAGGAGCTGCTACAGATCGACACGACGAACATTCTGTTCATCTGCGGCGGTGCCTTTGTGGGTCTGGACAAGATCATCGCCGATCGCGTGGGAAACAAGGGCGTGGGCTTTAACTCCGAGATCGCCGGCCCCACCTCGGTCGACGAGAACGACCTGCTGCGTCAGGTGCTCCCGCAGGACCTCAACGCCTTTGGCATGATCCCCGAGTTCGTGGGCCGTACGCCCGTCGTCACCCAGACGCAGGCGCTCGACGAGGACGACCTGGTGTCGATCCTGACCGAGCCCAAGAACGCCGTGGTACGCCAGTACCGCAAGATGTTCCAGCTCGAGGACGTCGATCTTGAGTTTGAGGACGCGGCCCTGCACGAGATCGCCCGCATGGCGCTTGCCCGCAAGACCGGCGCCCGCGGCCTGCGCTCTATTTGCGAGGACGTGCTGCAGCAGACGATGTTCGACCTTCCCAGCGAGGAAGGCGTTTCCAAGGTCGTTGTGACCGAAGCCTCCGTAAAGGGCGAAGAGCAGCCCCAACGCATCTACGGGTAAATAGCTTGAATCCAGGCCCCGTGGCAACCACCGCGGGGCCTGCCATTTAGGGACAGGTTTATTTTGGTCGGTTTTATATGGGCAAATGTCGTTTCCCCTGATAAAACCTACCAAAATAAACCTGTCCCTTTTCGGCAGGTATGCCTGTGCTATTCTGTGAGATTGTCAAGTTAGTACCTTCAGACTGAAGTAATCGATACCTAAGGCGTGTCCGCCTGCTTGGTTTTCGTAGATTCCGCACGAGCCGAAGAGCACTTAATGTGCTCTTCGTGCGAG
>UQSK01000035.1 GCA_900543605.1 uncultured Collinsella sp. | reverse complement strand
TATTAAGTCGTCGGCAGCGTCAGATGTGTATAAGAGACAGAACCGATGCCGAAGGGCAGGGTCAGCAGGGCCTGAATCAGACCGAGGATGGCGTTCTCGGCCCAGACAAAGATGGGGCCGACGGCAACGAGCGTCACGAGCACGGTCACGAACACCGAGACGAGCGGGGTCACAAAGAGGTCGAACATCTCGGGAAAGATCTTGTGCAGGCGCTTCTCGAGGAAGGCCAGAATGGCGCAGGCGATGACGATGGGGATCACGTGGCCCTGATAACCGACCCACTCAAAGCTGTAGACGCCGGGGATGACGGTGACCATGGTCTGAACGCCCTCGGAGGCAACCGTGTAGGCGCTCTGCAGCGAGGAGTTAATGAACGCACCACCGACGACGGCACCCAGATACGGGTTGGCGCCAAAGGCCTTGGCGGCGGAGTAGCCGATCAGGATCTGCAGAATGCCAAAGGACGTGCCCGAGACCAGGTCGGCGATCTTGTAAATAAAGTTATTGGTGTCGAGCGCGATAAAGCCGTTGGAGGCCATAAAGTTGAGGGCGCTCATAATGCCCAGCAGCAGACCCGAAGCCACGATGGCGGGGATGATGGGGACAAAGACATCGCCGAGGACCTTAATGGCACGCATAAAGATGTTCTGCTGCTGTGCCGCGGCCTCCTTGACCTCGGCCTTGGTGGCTGCCTCGACGCCACTGAGCGCAATGAACTCGTCATAGACCTTGTTGACGGTGCCAGTGCCAAAAATAATCTGGAGCTGGCCCTGGGCCTCAAAGACGCCCTTGGCGCCGTCGATATTCTCGAGGGCCTCCTTGTCGACCTTGGCGTTATCGGCAATCACCAGGCGCAGACGCGTGGCGCAGTGTGCGGCCGAAACAACGTTGCCGGCGCCACCGATGTTGTCGAGCACCTCTTGGGCTGATTTGCGGTAGTCCATGACTTCCCTTTCCTCAAACGGGCGCAGGTGCACCCGGCCATCTTTGACACTTATACTGTAATCGATTTCAGTTTCATATGTCTGTAATCGTTTTCATAGTAGGGTGAACGGTAGGAAATACCCGGCGAATGGTAGTTTTGAGACAAACATAAGGGCTCAGAGGCAGGCAGACGTGCCCAAAATCTAGACATTCATAAGCTGATGGCCGAGTTTGAGCGTCTTTAAACCGCTCTCCCCCTCCACGCCATCGAGCGTGTTGAGCAACATATTGGTCGCCTCGACGCCACTGGTCAGGTAGCCATAATGCACGGTGGGAATGCCGCCCGTCAGCGCGCGCAAAAATGTGTTGTCACCGAAACCGCTCACGCGACGCACGCCCTCACCCATGCCACGCACCTCGTCAAGAGCGCGCAGGGCGCCGGCAGCCATAGTGTCGGTCGCGCACGCGATAAACGAAACATCGGGGGCATCGGCAAGCAGCTCGCGCGCAGCGCGATAGCCCGAGTCGAGCGTAAACGAGCCCAGGCGAATCAAGGCGGCATCGAGCGGGTTACCCGCGGCGCGCAAGCCGGCCTCAAAACCGCGACGGCGGTCATAACCGGCCGCGCGGTCCTCTTCGGTAACTCCGATGTAGGCGATCTTGCCATCCACCCGACCCGCAAGCGCACGGCCGAGCTCAAAGGCAGCCTCGTAATCGTCGTGATAGACGCACGCCGCGCCCTCGACATGTTGGCCGATCAACACAATGGGCACACGGCACGAGTCAATCGCACGACGGTGCTCGTCGGTGATCATGGTTGCCACCAGCACAATGCCATCAACCGGGTGGTTTTGGAATAAATCGAGGTATTCGAGCTCACGATCGGCCGCGTTGTCGGTATTGGCAAGCAGCATCTGGTAGCCACGGCGACCGAGTACCTGGCCTATGCCGGCGGTAATGCGGCTCACGGATTCCGAGTTGATCTTGGGCACGATGACGCCGATGAGCTTGGTGGAGCCGGTGCGCAGCGCGCGAGCCTGGCTGGACCGCACGTATCCGGTCAGCTCAATCGCCTGCTTAATGCGCTCGGCCTTGTCCGCCGAGATATATCCACCATTGAGGTAGCGCGAGACGGCGGCGCTCGAAACGCCAGCCAACTCGGCCACATCTTTCATACGTACCAAAAAGCACCCCTGTCAACGAATTCACAAGCACCATGATACCCAACTATCCATGATACTCGCCGTTGTACTGGATGAGCGTGAGGTCCTCAACGCCGTCGAGCGCGCGAATGGCGTCCGCATAGGGCATGTCAACACCGTCCGAGAACACCTCGACAGCCATTTCCACCTTGTCGCCGCGCATCGTCTTAGACTTGACGGTGAACTTGGTGCGCCCAAACGCGCGCACGATATCGTCGCCGGTGGTCTGACCCGTGTAGTGGATGACCATCATGTACACGCGCGCCTTGTCCTGGTGGCTCGCAAACCCGGCGATCATCACCACGATCACCACCGCCGTGAGCCCCACGAGCGCATACATGCCGGCGCCGGCCGTAATGCCCGTGGTAATGGCCCAAAAAAGATACAGCAGGTCGAGCGGGTCCTTAACCGCCGTACGATAGCGGACGATGGACAGAGCACCGACCATACCGAGCGAGATGACCACGTTGGTCGAAATCGCGAGCGTGACCATGCAGGTAAGCACGCACATGCCCACGAGTGTCACGGCAAAGCTGCGCGAATACACCACGCCGGTAAAAAAGCGCTTGTACACGTAATAGATCAGGATGCCCATGGCGAGCGCCACGAGCAGCGAAAGGCCAATCTTGGCAGGGTCGACCTGGCCAAACGCCTCCAAGACGGAGTTCTTAAAAAAGTCCCTGGTGCTCATGGTCTAAATATCCCCTCGGTTCTCAAAATCCGATTCCCAGTAATTAAAACCGCGCAAGTAGGCGGTCTTTTCGTAACACAGGCAGTACTTGGAGACCGCCGTAAGCTCGGCCGCTCCCGGCGGCACCATATCACGCACCAGCTGCGGGCAAAACTCCGTAAACTTGACCTCCATCACCAGCTTGCCGGGCTCCAGGACCGGCAGCGCGGGCAGCGTCGCGTCAAAGATATCGAAGCTTCCCACCGCGGCACGCACGTTCATGTCGAACGTAATGCGCACGGTGCCCTCATCCATCACCCACGGCTCGCGCTCGTAGTCCACGATGGTCCGCGGGCGCATCATGTTGCAGATGCACTCGATGTAGAACTCGCGGCAGAGTGGATAGGGGCTCCTCAGCAAAAAGCCGTAGTCGCCGGCCAGAATCTGCTCAAACTCGCCGCGCGTGAGCGGCGCGTCCTCCTTGTAGATCCAGCTGCCGTACTTCTTTTTGCGCTCGAGCTTAATCACCTTGTCGCTGCCGTTATAGATGCGCACGCGATACTTTTTGCGCATGAGAATGCCGGCGTCTTTTTCCTCGTAGGCCGAGTTGCAGTAGTCGTCAAAATACAGGCTGCGAATAGTGTAACCGCCCGCCCGCGCATGCTTGTCCAGCTTAAACACCGGCGCCATGCGACAGGCAAGCGCAGCGTGCTCGCCCTCGTTAATGAGATATTTGAGCTCGTGGCGGTAACGCTCCTGCGTGGTACGCACAGGCGGGGCCGCCAAGCGCTCAAGCAGCGCGCTAGCCCTCCTCATACGTGTCCTCCACGACCTTACCGCCGTCTTGCACGTAAAAACACCTCATGCCGTAGTGCTTGCCGTCGTCGGTCACATAGTAGTCAAACGCATCTTGCGTAAAGCCGTCGGAGTTGGTGGCACGCACGCGCACAAAATACTGGCCGGCATCGGGCGCATCGCAGGTCACCTCGGGAAGCAGCACGTCCTCGGCCTTAAAGACCACGTCGCTTATGGCATAGTCGCGCGCAAGCTCTACGGTGTAGCGAATGTCGCGCGCCTCAAAGTCGTAGGACGCATCCCAGTTAATGCGCAGCTTACCGTTATCGATCTGCAGCACGCCGATGTAGAACGGCATGGGCTTTTTAAAACTCTCGCGAAAGCTCTTGTAGTTCTCCTCGATCTCGGCCGGAATCGCCGCGGCGATTTGCTCGTATTGGTCCTTGGTGACAGGCAGATTGTCGATATCGGGCGAAGCAAAGACCAGGGATTCAGTCACCTCGCGGTAGTGCTTGATCATCTTGGTCAGACGAGTCTCGGTCAAATACGAGCGCAAGTCCTTGACGGCACGGTCGAGTTCGCTGCGGAACGACTTGCAGCGCAACGCGCGGTTAAACAGCACGTTGCCCCAGTAGTTGCTTGCGCCGCGCTCCCAGCTCGCGTAGTCCGAAAACCCGGTAAGAGAAAGCTCCAGCTTACGCAGCATGCCGTCGTTATCCCAATCTAAAAAGTACCAGGTATTTGAGTTGAGAGGGCTGTACAGATAGCAGTTACGGTTCTGCGTATCGCAGTTGCCCGTCAAGATCTGAAACGCCAGCCAATAGACCAGATTCTCGGTATCAAAGTAGGTATCGAGCACGTCATCGATCTTTTGCGATTCGTCATTGAGCGCATCGAGCATCTCGATGAGCTTGGTGTGGTCCGAATCGCCCTTAATCTCGAGCATGCCCTCAAAGCTTGCCTGGTTGTAGTCGGGATCGTCGGCAAGCTTAATGGTGTCCTCGTAGCGATGGAAATCAAAGCTGTTCACCTTGTACAGGTGCCCGCTCTTATCCAGGCCATGTGCCTTAAGCGCCGTCTTGTTGAGCTGCTCCACCTGCGTAAACAGGCCGTAGTCCTCAAAGGTATCGTAGGACTTTTCGGTCTGGTCGCACACCCACAGATGCACAAACTGCGTGCGCAGGCCCATCATCTGGGGAATCCCGCGGATAAGGTCGTAGGCCATCTTGTTGCGAAAACGCATACCCTCGCCCATGTGCTTGTTGAGCGCAATCGCGCGCTGTTGGCGCCAGGTACCCTTGCCCTTTTTGAGCTCCACCTTGTAATTCTTTTGCGAGTTCATGCTCGACGTCTGGCCGCGCACCTGCACGGTGGCATTGGGCGCTTCCTCGCCATAGCCAACCTCGCCGGCCACCGGGCCGTCTTCGTCGCCCGGCTGCAGCAGGCCCATAACCTGATAGCGCGTCACGCCCATGTCGGCATAGTCATACACCGAGTACGTATTGATCTCTGCCCAGCTGTGGTCGGTGTTCTCGGAGCTGTTGCCGCGCGAGACCGTCAGGTACATGGTCACAATGCCCGAGTCGTCGTAAACCTCGTACAGCTCGTCCTTATCGCGCAGGTGCTTGGACTGGTCGGAGGCCTCGGCCTTTTTTATCTTGTCCTGCTTTTTGACCTTTTTGGTCGAGGATTCGTCCTGAGACGAACAGCCCGAAAGCAGCAGCGCGCCGGCAGCTGCCTCGATCAGGCAGCGGCGAGACATCAACTTATCGATCATCAGAACCTCCCCAATGTTTTTGGTACAGGCGAACCACCATACGTTCAAACGCACTGCGCGGCTCACCGCCCGCGCGCTTGTCCTCGTAGCATTGCTCAACACGGTCGAGCACCCGGCCAAGTTCGGTAAACCAGCCCGTTTTGTCGGTCGCCACAATGGGCTGCTGGCTCAGGATACGATACGGCAAGTTAGCGGTATAGGTATCGAGCCGCAGCAGCGCCACGATAAAAAACACCGCCGCACCCAACAAAAAGCCAAAGCCGTAAAACTGCTGCGGCAAAAGCAACGACACGGCGGTCGCCAGCCCGGCCACACCGGCAAACAGGCCCGAAGCCAGCACGGCTCCCTTGTAGTCGGTAAAGTACAGCAAGATGAGCATCACCGTATTGCCCACGGCATACAGGCCATAGCCCACGCACAGCGTGCGAAAATACCCGTGCATAAGGTTGTTAAAGCCCAACGGTAGGGCCGACAGCACCGTGGTCTCGAGCGAAATGACCGCCGCGGTCACAAACAGCTGCTTGAGCGCACAAAAGCGCAGTTCGCTGTTAAGCGTGGAGAGCATCTCCTCCTCGGCCACCACAATGTCGCCTACCACGCCGCCGTCATTGAACAGGCTGTAGTAATCGCGGTAGCGCGGATAGAAGTTGACCTCGACCGAGACCACAAAGTTGACGGTCGTGACCAGGATCGTCAAAAACGCGATGAGCGCCGGCACATCGTAGTAGGGCGCACCATAAAACAAGCCCTTTACCTGCACGCCAATGGGACCAGCCCAAATAATCACCAGGTGCGCAAAGAGTCCCAGATTGGTTAACTGACCCGTGAGCGCCAGCGGCATAAACTGATCGAGCCACTGCAAAAAGGGCCAGGGGCTGCGGTCGCTCTGAGGAAAATACCGGTACAGCAGTACCACGTCCCAAGCGAGCATGACGCCGTAGCCCAGAGCAATTGACGCCAACAGGCCCTCGACCGGCGGCAGTCCCAGCGCCAGCGCGGCCAGGGCGCACAGGCACGCCACGCCAACGGCGGCCGCAAAGCTGCACAGGATGCCGCGGTAATCCTTGATGGCCGTGAGGTAACTCATGCCGTTCCAGTTGACGATCATAATGTTGAACAGCCACAGGCACAGCAGCCCCTGCAGCAGCGTGGCGCCCGAGAACAGCAAAAAGACGCCGTAGAGCACCGTGCCCGCAACGAGCATGATGGCGTTGGAGCCCCAAAACGAAGGCAGAATCTCATCCTCGCGCTCGGCAAAAAGCATGTCGGCCAAAAAGCGCGTGACCGGCATGGAGAAAAAGCTCGTGAGCGTAAGCGAGGCCAGCAGTGTGTAGGTCACCATGCACACCAGCAGGTCCTGGTTGGCACGGCCCACGCCCCACAGACCGCACAGCACCAAGATACCCACCTGGAGCAGCACGCCCAACAGCATGGGACCCGTGCACACAATGCCGGCGTAGCCGTAAGCGCGCATCGTGGCAAACAGGCCCTTGCGCCTAAACAGGCGCTTGAGCTCAAAACCAATTCCGGCCACCGGCTACTCCCCCTCTCTGGGCAGGTTAAACGCACACGCCGTCTCGTCGTACAGCGCGCGATAGTTGGCGAGCATCTGCTCGTGCAAAAAGTACGTGGCAACGCGACGCTGCCCGCGCTCCCCCATCTCAATGCGACGGGCGCGGCTCACGCACATGCGCTCCATGGCATCGGCCAAGCCCTTGCGATACATGGGCGGCGTCACAAAACCCGCCACGCCAAAGTCGTCGCCCGGGGCGCCTTCGAGCAACTCGCGGCAGCAGCCCACCTCGGTCGTCACGCAGGGACGGCGCGCTGCAAGCGACTCCAGCACGCTGAGCGGCTGGCCCTCGGAGATGCTCGTCAAAATGGTAAAGTCGAGCTTTTCCATGTACTCGACCACGTTGACGCGGCCGGTAAAGATCAGGTCGCGCACGCCTAGGGTATCGACCAGCGCGTGGCACTCGGCGCCGTACTCCTCGTCGTCCACGCCGCCCATAATGTGCAGGCGCACCTTGGGCAGGCGCTCGTGCAGCTCAAAGAAGGCATAAATCATTGTCTTGACGTCCTTGATGGGCGCCAAGCGCACCACCGCGCCAATGTCCACCCAGCCGTCATCGGGCTTTAAGGGAATATCCTTAAAGCGGTCGAACTGGATGCCGTTGGGGATAACCAGGCATTTGTCCGCATCGCAGCCCATATAGACCTGCGTCTTGCGGGCGTTATGGAACAAACTCGTCACGCGGAAGGCGCGGCGGTAGATTTCCTCCGAAAGCAGGTAGAAAAAGCGGATCCAGCGGTCCTTGAACGACGGCACCACCCAATCGGCGCGAATGATCTCTTCCTCGCGCTCGCGGGTGTAGATGCCATGCTCGGTCAACAGCACCGGCGCATGGTGAACGCTTGAGCCCAGGCAGGCGAGCAGACCACCGTAGCCGGTCGAGATGGCATGGTACACATCGGCCACCGGCACCTCGCTGCCCAACAGGTAGAGCACGGGCAGCAACATGGAGCGCATGGTGTGGAATGCATCGGCAAAGGGCGTGTAGGGATACTCGGCCAGGCACACGTCGCGAAAGATATCCATAAACGTGCGGCTCTGCAAAAACGAGAGCGGATGCACGCGACGGCGGTAGAAGATATCGAATAACACGTCCCAGTCCGGATTGGAGAGCGACACCAGACGGCGTAACGCCTCGCGCTCACGGTCGTTAAAACTGGCTTCATGTTGCTCACCCGAAAGCCGCAGGGCATCGTCCAGGAACACCTCGTGCACCTCGACCACGTTGCCGGGCAGCTCGTAGACAAACTTGCCACGGTCGGCAGCATGCGCGCCGATCACCCACAGCACAAACTCGTGCTCGGGCATGGCCGTAATGTAGCCATGCATCCAGGTAGATACGCCGCCGTGCACATAGGGGTAGCAACCCTCGAGTACCAAGCAGATTCTCATTTATCGCCACCCTCCTTGCGCTCGATCGTCACGGTCTTATCATTTGCCTTGAGCAGATACAGATTGCCCGTAAGGTGCGTCAGTTCGCCACCCGTCACCGCACCCGGCTCGCCATTATTGGCGCGGAACATGAGCCACGCCTCGTCGTGGAAATTGCCCAGGCTGAGCGTCCAGGCATCCGCGCTGGTATCCACGCTCACCGTCACGGACGAAAAGCGCTGGATGGCACCGGAGCACTCCGACGCCGTCTGGTGCCGCAGGTCGGGCGCGGATTTGGTAAGCCACTCCAGGTAGTCGACCAGGCCGCCCTTGTAGACCTCCCAGCCCTCCTTGGCACCACGATCGGGATCGAGCAAGTCGTCCGGGTGCATAAAATGCGTGCTCACGTAGTGCATGTTGAGCTCGGACACGGCTGCCAGGCGCATATAGGAATCGTCGACCATGCCGCCCGAGACAATACGTGGCTGCTCCACAATACCGTCGCTCGCCACGCCAAACTCCTGCACGTAGGGCAGGTCGGTGCCATCCTCAAAATACGTGCTGGCGATGGTCTTAATGCGCGGAACGTCGGTGCCGATGAGCTTGCGCGCTCGGGCCGAAAGGATATTCGACGGCGGTACGTAAACCGAGCCATGAGCGTTGGGCAGAACCTCGTCCTGAAACGCGATAAGTTCGTTGAGCGAAGCGACGAGCGTCTCTTTGTTCTTCCAGGTCTTGTAGACGTACAGCGTGCCGTAGTCGGTGTCCCAGAGCGCGAGCGGCTGATGGTTGTAGCCGTGAAAGCCCAGCTCGCCGCCCATCTGCAGCAGCATGCCGCCAAAATATCGAAACTGCGTGGTATCGGGTTGGCGCGCGGGCTCGGTCTGGTTGACCGCGTCCTCGTAGTTTTCGATCATCACGCCGGTATAGCGAATGCCATATTTTTGCGCGAGCTTTTGCAGATCGGGCCACCAGACCTTGGTGTAAAAATCCGCAATGGAAAGGCCGTAGTCACGCTTGATATAAGTACCATCGCCCGAGGGCACGGGGCTAGGAAAGTCGTCCAAATAGAACACGGCGCTGTTGATGACCGGATAGGCCGTAGCATCGCCCAGCAGACTGATCGCCGCGGCGAAAAAGCCGCGCATGACCTTGTCGTAGATACCGATATTGCACACCACGGTGCGCCCGCTACCGCAGTCATTAGACCAAATGAGCGGGGCGCCCGCATCGCCAGTCTTAGCCCACTCACGCGCCGTCTCGCGCAGCGATACTGAAAGCGACGAATCAAAGGGGTCCGAGAGCTCGTAGCGCTCTCCCCCGCCCAGCATAAAGTCCTCACTCGGCACAATGCTTTCGGCTTTTACATAGTCATATCCGGCCGATTCAATGCCAAGCTTGGAGGCAATCACTTGCAGATAGCTCGAGTTATCCGGCGGCATGGCGAGCATAAGCGAACCGCCGGCACTCACCCAACTCATAATGTCGCTCAGGTGCGTACCGAGCCCATCGAGCTACGGCATGAGCAAAATCACGCGATCGAAGGAGGTCAGCGAGGGAATGGCATCCGCACCATCCAGGGCAAGATCCACGTCGCGATGGGCGATCTTCATGTCCAGCAAAATCTGGTCGAACTGGTCTTTGACGTCGTCGACGCCATCTTGGTCCGAGTCTGTAATGACCAGGCACGTGGGCTTTTGGCCAAAGATTGCCGAGGAGGCCGGCACCGCGTCGTTGGCGGCAAGCATCCCCAGCCTATGCTGGCCCGCACTGTACTGCACGCCGGCACGCTCCACCAGCAGCACGGCGGCCATGGCAATAAAGACCGCCCACACCACGAGGAGTCCCATCCAACGAAAGCGGCCCACACGGTCTCGGATATGTTGCGCCACGCTCATCGGGCTTCCTCCCCATCGCGCCAAAACGCCAACTTTTCGCGGTTGTCGGCGCTCAAATACACATGTTGCTTGTCAATCGCATCGATCACACAGTGGACCTCGTCACCGTCGCGGCGCATCACGGCCAGGCGCAGGCAAAGCATCCAAACCTCCTGCTCCTCGGGCACGTCGAGTACCAGCTGGTCGGTCACGGCCTGCGCCTCGTCGATCTGTCCGACATCGGCCAGCGCCGTCGCGTATCGAATGCGCAGCTCAAGGGTATCCTCGCGCTCGCAGCGACGCGCAAGCAGGCGCGCGTACTGTTGGCGCTGAATCTGAGCAACGCGCCCCTCAGCCAAGCCCGAGCCCAAGTATTCACCAAGAAAATCACAGTATTCGTTGAGGTTTTGCGCGCTCGGGTCCGTCTTAAAGGCACGCTCCAGCTGCTGCAGTTTAAGGTCGGACTCCTTGGAGATCTGCGCCACCGCCGTCGCGGCATAGTGCGCCACCTCAACGTCGTCGTTAAGCTTAGCCGCCTGCAGCTGCGCCAGGTACGCGTCGGGCTCCTCGGTGAGCATGGAGAGCATTAGGCGGCGCCGGTATGCCGGGTCGTTGACGATAAGCGCCTCCTCGAGCGGCACTACGCCTGCATCGTCCTCACCGCTCGGTACCGACATACTACGATGCAGGTCGTCGTTGAAGCGCAGCGACTCCAGCGCAGACTCTTTCAGCCACTCGCCAAGCACCGCGCTGCGCACCGATAGCAAAACCACCAGCAACGGGCCCCACAGCGGCACCAGCACTATTACAGCCAGCATGTGCCCGCGCACCGGCAGCAGGCCCAGCTTCATGAGCGTCCACAGCATCAGGCAAACCAGCGAATGAATCAGCAGCAAGACGGCAGCAACGACAAGCGAGATCAAGCGGCACCCCCCTCACCGTCACCGGTGTAAGCGATGCGCTGCAGCAGCGCCACGATGCCCTCGCCGTCGACGGGCTCCACCGCAATATGCTTTGCGCTCAGGCGCTTACGGATAATGGGAAGATCGCACGCCTTTGCCTGGCGCATAAGCAGGTAGAGCACGTTGCCGTCGACCAAGCCCGCCGCGTCGCTCTCGCGGATTGCCGACCCAATTGCGCCCACCAGCTCGCCGACAGGCTCCATGCCCGGTACCACGCGCAGGAGCAAAAAACTCCCCATCTTGCTATCTGCCAGCGCCTGCTCCGCCGCGAGCTCTTGGCCAAAGGCCGCCTGCTTGAGCACGCAAGTGCCGTCAACGCAGCGTTTATCCTGCGCCACCGCCTCATAGTCAAAGGCACGGCCCAGCGCGCTTTCGACCAGCCCGCACAAGATGCGGAACAGGTTTTGATAATAGAGAGTCATTTGGTTTTCGGCCGCACTACGCACAAAGATCAACACGGCGGGTGCCCCGTCGCGCTCGATCGCGTATCCAAACATGGGAAACCCCGGCGTCAGCTCACGGTTCACCCACAGGTTCGAACGACCCCCGTCGCCCAAAAGAGGTGCAAGCTGCTCAAGCGTGAGCGAGCGTGCGGCATTTTCGGCAATCGCGGGACTTGCTGCCACCAGGCGTGCAAATGCCCCGCCCGAAACATGGTAGATCGCCACCGAATCGTTCTCGAGGATCTCGCCCAGAAGCTCGCAGCACTTGCGATAGATGTCGCGTGGGTTGAGTACGTCGAGCTCCTGCGTCACGGCAAAGATCTTGCCAAAGCTGTCGTGGCGACCCACAATCTGGCGCCTGTACGCGCGCTTGTCCTCGATCGCGTCGTGGTAAAGCTGTGTGAGGAACGTATTGCGATTACGCACGAGCTCGTTTTGATCGCGCTCCGCCCTAATGGCTTCGCTGTTGCGCAGCTGCACATAGCCGCACACGGCACCCACCACAAAGTACGCAATAAACGGCAGCCAGTTGGACGGCTCGTAAAAGAGACCCTGGAAGGTATAACCGTACTGAGTAAAGTAGCTCGCGGCCAAACCCACCGACGCCAGCAGCGCCGCAACCAGGCCAAAATCGAGCCCATACAGCGTGCCGATCAGTACCACGTACAGCAGGCGGTAGTCGAGCACGTTAAGCTGAGCAGACTGCGAAAACACCAGCTCCAGGCCCTCAAAGAGCACCCAGGCCAGCGCGGTCTCCAGGCATTTGATGGGCAGTGTCCGCCCGCGCATGCGGTCGATGGCGGCACGCAGCGGATGGCGCTTGCCCGCGAGGGTCTGCTCCCAGCGGGCGTGTATGGTCGAAAGATCGCGCAGCACGTCATAGCGCTGGAACCACCCGTAGCGCGTGCGGACGGTATCGCTCGGAGCAATGGAGACGACGGCGTCCCCGTCGTAGGTAATGTCGAGCCCCGGGAACAAGCCCTTGAGCGCCTCGCCCAGGTCTCCCACGGTGTGGGCAAAGCTATCCGGAACCTCGAGTTCCTCGAATGTGGCATCCCAGCTGTCGAAGATGCGACGCACCAGAACGGCCAGCTCCTCGGCGCAGAGGGCACCGAGCGGTGAGTCCGCCCCAGCCCTCATGACAGCAGAGCCTTGCGAGCACGCCTCGAACAGCGGGGTCAAAATCGGGTCTTCCAGCGTGGGCGAGGCGGTGTACAGATACGGCACGCGCAAGATCTTGGCCTGAATGCCGTCGCGGACCGCATAGTAGCGGCACAGGTCGTTGGCCGCACGGGCAATGATGCCCTTGCCGTTTTGCCCCGCAACGTCCACCGCACCGTCCGCTCCAATGGGACCAGTCACAAACAGCAGCTGAATCTGGCGACCCATGCAAGCTCGAAAGACGGAGCGCAGCAGCTCGATGTCGCCAACGGCCTCGGTATGCGGCGTGAGATAGGTAGAGAGGTAGACCACACGGTCGAATTCGTAAGCCTGGTCCAGGTGCTGCAGCAGCTCTTTCCAAGACGCATGGAGCGACGACCCGTCGCGGCGCGCCTCGTTGGCCGCCACGACCTGAACATGGTCACCGGGAAACGCCTTGGCACAAAAGTCGTCATCGACATACGCGGTATTGCCAACAACCAGCACTTCCACCGTGCGCTCCCCCTCCCCAAATTTAGCTTTTGCCATGGTAAACATGCGTATTGTACGCTGTCAATGTAGGCCAAAGGCAACTTTAAAGCTGTTTTAAGAACTTTTTCAGACGGGAAGCGACTCGCGCCTGAGCCAGAGAGCCCTACACGTGCCGCTGCACGGCGGAGAAAGGCGAATCCACTACCCCTCAGGCATAATTCCTGAGCAAAATCAAGCAGAGCACACGGCTTTTTGCGCCACTTTAAGACGTAATCGGGATGTGGCGGGTCGCGCGCGCAGACGTGGTGTAAGAGCGTCCTGAGGTCCGTCGCTGCAAGTCCCGATGTTACTCCTTCTTGAGACCGTGCCTCTCGACTATCTCGTCCACTATCTCCCCGGCGCGCCGCCCGAGCGCGCGGCGCCTCCCCTCTGTCGGGGCAGGCCTGTCCGCGGGCCCGGCGAAGCCCTCGGCGGCCGAGGCCTCGGAGAACACGCGCTGCTGGGACCACTGCCCCTCGGTCTCCATGAGGCTCGCGCACGTCAGGCGCAGCATCGACTCCCTCGAGGGGAAGGACTGCACGACCCTGTAGCGGCGCTTGATCTCGCGGTTGGCGCGCTCCTGGACGTTGTTGGTGCGGAGCTTGGCCCAGTGCGCCCTGGGGAAGGCCGTGAACGCCAGCGCGGAGTCCTCGGCCCGCTCGAAGACCTCGCCTGCCCTGGCGGACACCGACGCCACCCAGGGCGCCGCCTCGGCCCACACGCAGCGCGCGAGGTCGGGGTCGTCCTGGTAGACCGCGGCGCGCACGAGGTCCCTGACGGCCGCCTTGGAGTCCTCGGGCCTGCCCGAGCAGGCGCTCTGGAGGTTGCGCTGCAGGTGCGTCACGCAGCGCTGCCAGGCGCAGCCCTGGAACAGGCGCGAGACTGCGGCCACGAGCCCGGCGTGGCTGTCGGAGACCACGAGGCGGACGCCGGCCAGCCCGCGCTCGCGCAGGCCGCCGAGGAACGCCGCCCAGGAGTCCTCGCTCTCGGTGTCGACCACGTCGCAGCCCAGGAAGTGCTTGCGCCCGTCGGCGCCCAGCCCGATCGCGGTCACGACGCCCTGCGAGACGACCGACGAGCCGACCCTGCAGCTCATGTAGGTGGCGTCGAGCCACAGGTAGCAGCACGGCGTGCCCGACAGGTCGCGGCGGCGGAACTCCGCCACCTCGGCGTCGAGGTCGGAGCAGAGGCTCGAGACCTCCGAGCTCGACAGCGAGGATATGCCCAGCCTGGACGCCACGCGCTCGACCTTGCGGGTGGACACGCCGCACACGTACATCTCCTGCACGATGGCGGCCACCGAGGCGTCGACGCGCGACCATCGCGCGAGCATGCCCTCGGGGTAGTAGGTGCCGTGCCTGAGCTTGGGTATCTCGAGCTCCACGTCGCCCACGGCGGTCTTGAGCGACCTGGGGCGGTAGCCGTTGCGGCTGTTCTCCCTGCCGTCGCTGCGCTCGTTACGGCCCGCGCCGCACATCTGCTGGGCCTCGGAGTCCATCAGCGCGTTCATCACGCCGCCCAGCACCCTGCACGCGAACTCGCGCGCGTCGCCGCACTCCTGCCAAAGCCTCGCCGCCTCGAGGGCCTCGTCGCGGCCGAGGCGCAGTACACTCTCTTCTTGGGGCATCGCCTTTCCTTCCATTCGTCACCTTCATTACTCCAACGACGAATTCTAGGCGGTGTCCCCTCCCTTTCAAGAAAGGGAAGAGGCGGGGCATGCCCCGCCTCTTACACCACATCTCTGCGCGCTACCATGTGGCGAGAGGCCAAATTCGGAAGTGCGGGGAAAACCAAAGGAATGCTGACCAGACCCCCGTTTTAGGCTTCCGCGACCTGCGGTTTTGATACAAAAAAACCGCGTTGTGCTCGAAGGTTTTCGATTTTTCCCCGCACTTCTGTAATTACATCTCTGGATCGAGGGCGCAGGCAATGGTGACGACATCCACGATAGCGCCCCCCTATGCCTGATACCAAAATCGTTCCATAGGGACCCGTTTCCCAATGGGACGATTCTTCACAAAGGGCATTAAGGCGCATGAGAACATGGTAGAGGCAAGCAAGCGCGCTTCCACGTTTTCGCCCATGGTGACCACGGTATAATCCAACGAGACAAGCAACGAACGGGAAAGGCAGCGCGGATGAACCTGGGCAGCGAGAGCGAGACCGTCGAGTTCAAGAAGTCCACTGGCGAGCATAAAGAAGCACTGCAAGCCATCAGCGCCATGCTGAACAAGCACGGCCGCGGCGAGCTCTACTTCGGCGTGAAGGACAACGGCGATGTCATCGGCCAGGATGTCAGCGACGCAACGCTGCGCCAGGTGACGTCGTGGGTGTCCGACAAGATCGAGCCCGCGGTGTTCCCGACGGTCGAGTGCCTCGACGCCGATGATGGGCTGCGATACATCAAAATTGCCTTCTCAGGTGCCGACGCCCCCTACTCCGCCGACGGACGCTACTTCACCCGCGTGGGGACTTCGAACAAAGCGCTGTCGGCCTCGGAGCTGAGCGCCATGGTCGTCAAGCGTGAGCGCGCCCGTAGCCCGTGGGACTCGCTGCCGTCCGGCAGGCCCGTCTCCGACGCCGACGAGCAGGCGGTGCGTGACTTCGTCGCGCGCGGCGGCAGGGCCGGACGCGTGGGCGGCGGGTTCGCCGGCGTGGAGGACACCTTGGCAAGGCTCGACCTCGTCGCGCCCGACGGCAGCCTAAGAAACGCCGCGGTGGAGCTGTTCTGCGAGGGATCCGACACCTACCCCAGGATGAAGCTGGGGCTTCTGGGCGGCAACACCAAGGCCAAGATCCTCGACCTGCGCCGCGAGTGCGGCACCATGCTCAAGCTGCTCGACTTCGCCGAGTACTTCGTGACGTCGAACATCAGGCGCGAGTTCGTCATCGGCGAGACGGGCATGTACCGCAAGGAGATCCCCGAGATCCCGGCCGAGGCCATCCGCGAGGCGGTTGCCAACGCGCTGTGCCACCGCGACTACACCACCGGCACCGCCGTCGAGGTCAACGTGTTCATGGACACCGTCCAGATCGTGAGCCCGGGCCTGTTCCCCGAGGGCGACTCGCCGCAAGAGCACCTAGACGGTACCGCGAGCGAGTTCGGCCTCCGAAACCCCGCGATCGCGCGCACCCTGTTCCGCGCCGGCGTCATCGAGCAGTACGGCACGGGCATACCGCGCATCAAGGAGGCCTGCGAGGCAGCCGGCGTGAGGTTCCGCTTCGAGCAGACCGTCAACAGCACCGTCGTCGTCTTCGAGCGTCCTGGGTTACAGAAAGCGGCCTTCAGGAGAACCGCGGCCGACAACCGACCGCTCCTCAGCGAGCGCGAACGAGCAGCGATGGCAATTGCCGCCGCTCAGGGGAAAATCACGACCTCCGACCTCGCGCGGGAGTCCAATGTCGGTAGGAAAACGGCCTCGAAGACTCTGAAAGACCTTGCCGGGCGAGGCCTGTTGGAATGGGTAGGGAAAAGCCCGAAAGACCCGCACCAGTTCTACAGGATGCCAAGCGAAGTTTGAGGCTGCAGGTCCTAGCCGGGAAACAGGCCCATTGCGTTTGCTGCCCTCCCCCTGCTGGGCACTACTGAGTAATCTACTGGGCACTGCTGAGTAATCTACTGAGTAGTGCCCAAGCGCGAGTTGGCAAGTCCGCCGAAGCCCAGAGAAACGGCTCCGAAGAATATACTGACCGCTACTGACCGCTACTGATCGCGGCATTCGGCAGGCCCGCCGAATGCCGCGGTCTCCCGAGACTAGCAGAGCCGCCCTTATTGTTAGCGCTGCCGAAGCAAGCCCTACTTCAGCAGCAACTTGAATTTTCGTGCGATGAGCCTCCCCGGAGCCAAGAGCCTTTTGCCCTAATCACAACACCGCAATTCAAGCACCGCAGAAAACTCCATTAGCGATGAACCAGCCACTTGAAGACGTGATCAAGGTGCGGCAAGGGGTCAAATTCGGAAGTGCGGGGAAAATCGAAGAAATGCTAACCAGGCCCCAGTTTTCGCTTCCGCGAACTGCGGTTTTGGTGCTAAAAATCGCGTTGTGCTCGAAGGTTCTCGATTTTCCCCGCACTTCCGTAATTACATCCTTGGATCGAGAGTGCAGGCAACAATGACGTCATCCGCGATAGCACCCAACAGTCACGGACGTACAAAAGGCCGTTGCCGGAAGCCTCCATACAACGACTCTTCTTTGCGCGCGCCACGCTCGCAATGCTCCATTAAATGTAACTAATTGATTTGCTATATACCATTCATAATGGCACATAGCAAATCAATTAGTTACATGTGGAGGCAGAACATGAGGGAGTACGTCGAGAAGCAGCTGCACACTAGAGTCGATTGCGAGCCCAACGACGCCTCGGAAATAACGACGCAAAACTCTTTCCGAAAGTGTAGGTGAGCGAAATGGCGACTCATGCATACGATGACCTTTATTCTTATCTAGCCGCATTCAAGAACAGCTCTCTTGCCGAAATAATTGCGTACCTAGAAGAACTGGGGCAAAGGAGGTTCGACGCCTTTATTAGGGGCCTTGCACCCCTTATCCCAATCGAAAAAATCGAAAATCAATCCCTGTTCAATTTTTCTGTTGACTCCACCCTTGAAGGAGGCAAATTCCCCTGCACTGACTATGCCTGTCGAGAGCAAAACATTTACCATTTGGCAAAGTTCTCAGCATTGTATGCAGATAAAACACTGATTCATTGCCCTATAGAATCGGCATTCGAAATGGGGCACGATGATTATGTCTCAGTCGATGAACTTGCATTCGGGATCTATTTGACCATGCGAGTCGAAGACATAGTCAAAGCTGGAATACTCGGATTTTCGAGCAATTACATTCCTCTTTGCAAAGATTGCCTAGCGCGACAAATCGAAAGAGAATCAAAAGCAAAAGGATTGATATCGAGTTATTGGGATGAACTCGTACGACAATTCTGTTCCTCTACCTCGTGCACTTTAAAACAAGCACCAGATGGGAATCTGTATGTAGCGATTGAGGGAATGGATGCATATGGGTCCCATGATGAGATGGATGTCGATTTCCTGGTAATCCCGTCTGAATACGAATCGCTCTATGCAAGCCAAGGCGAAACGCGATTGGATAGAGACAAGCTGGAGAAAGGCGGCATCTTGACTATCCTACTGCCATTGTTGGACGATTGCTTTCAAGCCCTCGTCAATCCCTATTTTTCGAATAGCTCGTATTTAACCACTCGTCCAGCTCAGATTGAGTTCCTCGAGTCCGCAACTTCCACCCTTTATCCTCGAAAAGATCAGACCATACCCATTCGCCGGTTATCTTGCCCCCTCCCCATTGCTGAAAATGCAACGTTGCGTAGCATCCTTGATTGCCGCATTAGAAACGAAGAGTCGTTTCTTGTGTTTAGGGATACCTTGTCCAAAGGCCTGAGCGAAAGGCCCATCGACACCTCGACATTAGCTGACCTGAAGAACGACCTAATTGAGCCCGAGCTTCACAAGATATCTTTAGTGATGAAAAACGAGCGATCCCGATTAGTCACCTCCGCAGGCATTGAAGCCGCTATCGGAATTGCGAGCTTTACATTGGGGCAATACGGAATCGCATCACCTTCTGATGCCATGGCCTGGTAGTGTCGAGAAAGTTGGTGTAGCGCCCGATCCGAAGCGAGTCGGCCCGGCGT